>JANNTO010000066.1:0-44095 GCA_031403675.1 Gammaproteobacteria bacterium
TCCTTCATCTGGCCCGCCTCGGTGAAGTCCGGCTGTAACGCCCGCCGGCCAGCGACTCGACCCGACCTTCGAGCTCGAGCAGTTGCAGCTTCGAGATGATGGATGCGGCTGCAAGGCCCGTTCTTTCAACGAGTCTGTCGAGATCCGTCGGCCCGAAACCGAGCGCATTCAACAGTATTTCTGCGCCGCTGTCCAACCGGCCGCCAGGAGTTTCCACGCCATCAGGTGCTTGTGCGCCGGAATTGGTGTGCATTGTGAGCATCGGCAGCCCCAAAGTTTCGAGCACGTCTTCCACCGTTTCGACCAGCGCCGCGCCATCCTTGATCAGGCGATGGCAGCCGCGTGCGAGAACATTATGTATGGATCCTGGCACTGCCATCACGTCGCGCCCCTGTTCGCCGGCGAGTCGCGCGGTGATCAGCGATCCGGAACGCGCCGCCGCCTCGATCACGAGCACCCCGCGCGCGAGCCCCGACATCAGGCGATTGCGGCGCGGGAAGTTGTGTGCGTGAGGCGGTGTGCCGGTCGGAAACTCGGAAACCAGCGCACCGCTCGCCGCGATCTGCTCCGCCAGCGCCTGATGCTCGGACGGGTAGACGCGATCGAGCCCGGTGCCGCAGACCGCAATCGTGACACCCCCCGCTTGCAGCGCACCGCGGTGCGCAGCGGCGTCGATGCCGACCGCAAGGCCGCTGGTGATCGCGAGTCCGGTGGCCGCGAGCCGGGCGCCGAACTCGAATGCGGTCTCACGGCCCGCGGCGGTGGCTCTGCGGCTGCCGACGATCGCGACCTGAGGATCGGCAAGTACCGCCGGATTGCCCCAGACGAAGAGCGCGGGCGGACTGCCCGGAATCGCGGCCAGTTGCGGCGGAAAGCGCGGATCGTGGGCGGTCAGGAGCATGCGTCCGGGCGCCTCGAGCCAGCGCAGGTCGCGTTCGATCCCGGCCCGGTCCTGGTTGCCGGGGGCGCGCAGGCGTTGCAGCCAGCCGGTCGGGTCATCGGGGCATGCCGCGGTCGTCACCCGCCGATCTTCCGGCATGCCGGGGCGGGCGGACGCCAGCAAAAAACGACCTGAAACGGCAGATTTCCGGGGCGACGTCCGCTCTGGCGGGCCCGGACCGGCGTCAGGGTGGCGGCAACGGGTACTTGAGGCCGCTCGCGCAGTTGAACAGCACGGCCGTTTCACTGGCGCCGACCTGCCCTGCGGCAAGCGCTGCGCGCCACGCGGCATAGGTCGCAGCGCCCTCCGGGCATAGCAGCAAGCCTTCGACCCTGGCGACTTCGGCCAGCGCTTCCGCAATCGCGGCGTCGTCCACGGCGATCGCGAATCCGCGGCTTTCGCGCAGCGCGCGCAGGATCAGGAAATCGCCGATCGCGGCCGGCACGCGGATCCCGGCAGCATAGGTGTGCGCGTCCCGCCATGGTTCGGCGTGATCCACACCCTGCAGGAAGGCGCGCACGATCGGCGCGCAGCCGGTGGCCTGCACCGCGACCATGCGCGGCCGCTTCGAATCGATGAACCCGATGGACTCGAGTTCGTCAAAGGCCTTCCACATGCCGATCAGGCCGGTGCCGCCGCCGGTCGGGTAGAAGATGACGTCCGGGAGGCGCCAGCCGAGTTGTTCGGCGAGTTCGTAGCCCATCGTCTTCTTGCCCTCGATGCGATACGGCTCCTTGAGTGTCGAGACGTCGAACCAGCCCATGCGCTCGCGGCCTTCAGCGACACGATTGCCACAGTCGTTGATCAGGCCGTCCACCAGCGTGACATGCGCACCCGCGAGCGCGATTTCGCGCACATTGATTTCCGGCGTGTCCGCCGGACAGAAGACAAAGGTCTCGATGCCGGCGCGCGTGGCATAGGCCGCAAGCGCCGCGCCGGCATTGCCATTGGTCGGCATCGCCATGCGCGTGACTCCGAGCGCCTTTGCCATCGAGACCGCGAGTGCAAGACCGCGCGCCTTGAATGAACCCGTGGGCAGACGGCCCTCGTCCTTGACCAGCAGTTGCTTCGCACCATGACGCTGGGCGGTCGCGTCGAAGCTGACGAGCGGCGTTACGACTTCACCGAGACTGACGACATCGGCGCTGTTCCGCACCGGCAGGAACTCGCGATAACGCCAGAACCCGCCCGCGCTGCGCGCTGCCAGCATCTCGCGCGTGACCGCGCTCTTCATGGCCTCCAGGTCATACCGCACCAGCAACGGCTTGCCCGCATCCGACAACCCGCGCAGTTCATCAGGCGCGTACCGGGCACCGGTTGCACTGCACTCAAGATACGTCGTGAACGTCGGGAACTCCTGCATGCCGCGCAGATTAGCAGCCTGCCGGCCCGGCATGACATGTGTCGACGCTGCCGCCGCGCACCGGTCGCGCGGGATCCCTCGCTCGTTCGCTCAGCCCGAACTTATTCGCTCACTCGCGAGGATCCCGCGCCACTCGCGCGCGCCGGCTGCTGCGCCGCCACTGGTGCGCGCGGGGCGGGTGGGAGTACCGCCCGCCAGGCGTGCGCGCACGAAAGACGACGAATCGACCTGCTGACCCCGAAACGAAAACGCCGGCCTCGTGGCCGGCGTCTGCGTGCAATCGATCGAGTGCGTTCAGGGCGTGCGGACGACATCTCCGACGTGGATCTCACGGTCCGACTCCAGCGCCAGCCCGTAGCTCAGCCGGTCGAAAGTCTTGAACACCATGAACAGACCGGTACGTTCCGCCGGTGTTTCCATGTCGCGACTGACCGCATTGTCGGTCACGTCGCGAACCTCTTCGCCGGCCTGCCAGATCGTCAGCACGTGGCCGGGTTCGAGGCCGTGGCGCGAGCCGCGATTGATGATGATGATATCGTGCTGCGCGACGATCGTACGATCGTCGATGACCGACATGATCGTGCCATCGACGCTCGAGCTCGGCGCGCGTGGGATGAAATCCATTTTCGGATCGCCCGCGAGCGGCAGCAGAATGTCGCCTTCGAGCGTCTCGCGCGCGGAATCGACCACCCGCATGGTCGACGGATCGCCGTAGCGCTTGAGGTCGGCTTCGCCAGTAAATATGCCCTGATAGCCCAGCACGTCGCCATCGTCAGGATCTTTCAGTTCGTCGCCGACGTGAAAGATGGCGTAACGGCTGCCGGCCTGCGGGCTCGAAAGTCGGCGCACATAGATGTCGTTGCCAACCGAAGAGATCAGCCGGTCGTCGCGTCCGTATGCGACATACGGTGCGCCCTTGACCTGATCGGCCGACAGCACGCCCGGCCGCGACATGAATGCCGCGACGCGATCGTACGGAATGGCGCGGATCGCATCTGTCAGCGCGTTCTCGCGCACGCGCGGCGACATGCGCGTCGCGCCGCCGCTTGCCAGCGTCACGCGCGGTTGGCCTGCCACCCAGGTCAGCGCGAGCGTGTCGCCCGGATAGATAAGATGCGGATTCGCGACCTGCGGATTGATGTGCCAGATCTCCGGCCAGTACCAGGGATCGGTCAGGAATTTCGCGGAGATGTCCCACAGCGTGTCGCCGGTTTGCACGACGTAACTGGATGGCGCATCGGGCGCGACCGGAATGACGCCGCGGTCGATGCCCTGTTCCTGCCCGGTGGCGACGCCGACTGGAACAGCGACTGCGAGCGCGAGCGCAGTGATGGCGACGGCCGCCAGGCTGCGGGCGGGGTTGAGTGACCTGATCTTCAGGAACGATGCCATGCGAGGTGCTCCATTACTGCCGGGCGGCCCGAACGGCCGTATACTTCCGGACATGCGGATTCAGACGTAAGTCCATGCTTCGACGAACTTTAGCAGCATTCCCCGGTCAGATACACGCATCCACGGCCCTGCTCCCATGACGCGCCTCACAATCCTGGAGTATCCGGACCCCCGGCTGCGTACCCGGGCTGTCCCGGTCGACGTTGTGGACGCCCGATTGCGTGAACTGATCGACGACTTGCTGGAAACCATGTACGCGGCCAATGGCGTCGGTCTGGCGGCCACCCAGGTCGACGTGCACCGGCGCCTGCTGGTCGCCGACGTCAGTGAATCGCGCAACGAGCCGCGCGTCTTCATCAATCCGGAAATCCTTTCCAGGGATGGCGCGGCGACCTCGCAGGAGGGTTGCCTGTCGGTGCCCGGGTACTACGACGCGGTGGAACGCGCGGAGCGCATCCGCGTGCGTGCGCAGGGTCGCGACGGCCAGCCGTTCGAAGCCGATCTCGATGGCCTGCTCGCGATTTGCGTGCAGCACGAAATCGATCACCTCGAAGGGAAGCTGTTCGTGGATTACCTGTCGGAACTGAAACGCCAGCGCGTGCGCAAGAAGATCGAGAAGGACCGGCGGCTGCGCGCAGAAGGCCGGGCGCCCCTGCCTGCCGGCGCCCCCGCGATCTGACCGGAAGCTCCGCCATGGACCAGAGCCTGGCGGTCGCATTCGCCGGAACCCCCGACTTCGCGTTGCCGGCGCTCGATGCGATCGCGTCATCGCGTCACCGCCTGGTAGTCGTCTACTCGCAACCAGATCGTCCCGCTGGTCGCGGCCGCAGGGTCGCAACGAGTCCGGTCAAGGAGCGTGCGCTTGCACTCGGCCTGACCGTGCGCCAGCCGGAAAGCCTGCGCGAGGCGGCGGCAGCCGCAGAACTGGCGGCATTCGCACCGGACGTGCTGGTCGTCGTTGCGTACGGGCTGCTGTTGCCGCCGACACTGCTGGATGTGCCGCGCCTCGGTTGCCTGAATATTCACGCATCGCTGCTGCCGCGTTGGCGGGGTGCCGCGCCCGTCGCGCGCGCGATCATGGCGGGCGATGCGAAGACCGGCGTCTGCATCATGCGGCTGGAGGCCGGGCTCGACACCGGACCGGTAATGATGCGCCAGGAAGTCGAAATCGCAGCGCACGAAACTGCGGGGGATTTGCAGGCGCGACTGGCGCTGCTGGGTGCACCGCTCATCGTCGCCGAGCTCGACCTGCTGGCCACGGGCCGCGCAACCTTTGCAGCGCAGGATGCTCGGCAGGCGACCTATGCGAAGAAGCTGGAGAAATCCGAGGCGCGCCTTGCGTGGGGCGAATCCGCGCGCGTCCTCGCGCGGCAGGTCCGCGCAATGAATCCCTGGCCGATCGCCGAAACGACGCTCGACGGCGCCCAGCTTCGTATCTTCGAGGCCGAGGTCGTTGCGCAGGATTCCGTCGGTGCCGTGCCAGGCACGATTCTGCGCGCGGGTGCGGAAGGAATCGTGGTGCTGACCGGGGACCAGGCACTCGCCATCCGGCGCCTGCAACTGCCGGGCCGGCGCGCCGTGCCGGCGGCGGATTTCGCCAATGCGCGCCGGCTCGCGGGCCTGGTGCTGGCCTGAGCACGCCCGAGGCCGCTGCGATCCGCGCTGC
This sequence comes from Gammaproteobacteria bacterium, assembly GCA_031403675.1. Taxonomy (GTDB): domain Bacteria; phylum Pseudomonadota; class Gammaproteobacteria; order Steroidobacterales; family Steroidobacteraceae; genus SCUD01. The sequence goes on from JANNTO010000066.1 coordinate 5,362, forward strand.
CGCGGCACGCACCGTAGTCGCGGTCGTAGCCGGCGGGCGACGCCTGGAATCGGCGCTCGCGGAATTCGCGCTGGACCCCGCGTCCCGCCCGGCGACCCAGTCGATCGCATTCGGCACGGTGCGCTGGTTCTTCGAGCTCGAGGCCATGCTGGCACTGCTGCTCGACCGTCCCGCTGCCGCGCTCGATCATGAGATTCGCGCGCTCGCGCTGGTCGGTCTTTATCAGCTGGCGCATGGCGCGACACCCGAACATGCCGCCGTCTCCGAGACGGTCGAGGCGACGCGCGCGCTCGGCCAGCCGCGTGCGGCAGGCTTCGTCAATGCATTGCTGCGGCGTTTCCAACGCGAGCGCGCGGCGATCACTGCCGCGGCGCACCGCGAGCCGGCCGCGGCACACGCGCATCCACAGTGGTTGCTCGACGCCTTCGAACACGACTGGCCGGCGCAATGGCAGTCGATCGCCGCCGCGGGCAACGGCGAGCCGCCGTTGTGGCTGCGCGTCAACGCCTTGCGGTGCGGGCGCGATGCATACCGTGCGCGGCTTGCGGCGGCCGGCATGGAATCCGCAGCCTGCGAATTTGCACCACACGCGCTGCGGCTTGCAAAACCGGTGGATGTCGCTTCACTGCCGGGTTTCGCGGACGGCGATGTATCGGTGCAGGACGCGGCTGCGCAGCTGGCGACTTACTTTCTTGCAGCGCAGCCTGGGATGCGCGCGCTCGATGCCTGTGCGGCGCCCGGCGGCAAGGCCTGCCACCTGCTCGAACTGGTGCCCGGCCTCGCCGAACTCGTCGCACTCGATATCGATCCGGCGCGCACCGTACGCATCGCGTCGAATCTGGCGCGGCTCGGCCTGGTCGCGACGCTGGTCACCGGGGACGCCGCCAGGCCGGACCTCTGGTGGGACGGCCGGCCCTTCGATCGCATCCTGCTCGACGTGCCGTGTTCGGGCTCTGGCGTGATCCGCCGTCATCCCGATATCAAGGTGTTACGGCGGTCCGACGACATCCCGCGTTTTGCCACGCAGCAGCGGGCCCTGCTGGATGCATGCTTTGCGCTGCTCGCACCGGGTGGCCGGCTGCTGTACGCGAGTTGTTCGGTGCTGCGGGCGGAGAATGCCGCAGTGATCGGCGGGTTCCTGCAAGCGGTGCCCCTGGCAGCGGATGTGACCGAATCTGCTAGGCTTTTGTTGCCCGGCGCAGCGCCGGTGCAGGATGCGGGGCCGGGTTGCGCGCTTCCAAGCGGGGCAGCCGACGCCGATGGCTTCTATTACGCCTGCCTCGAGAAGCGGGCCTGAGTAACCGGCGTGCAGTCAATGCGGTGGCGACATCCCTGGCTGGTCTGCATTGCAGCGCTCCTGTGCGCGGCGGCATTTGCGAGCGCGCAAGCCCAGGATGATGACCGTTTCGAGATCAGGAACGCCTTCGTCGAGCTGAAGGACGGCGTCTGGCAGCTCGACGTGCGTCTCGACCTCGCGCTCGCCGCCGCGGCACAGCAGGCTCTTGATGAAGGTGTACCGCTCACCCTCGAACTGGAGGCCGTGGCGAGCGTCGCCCGCCGTTTGCTGCCGGATGAGACCGTCGTTGTGCTGACCCGCCAGTGGCAGCTCACCCATGACGCGATCGCCGAACGCTTTGTGGTGACCGATACGGCGAGCGGCGCACACACCAGCTATCCGTCGCAGGCGGAAGCGCTCGAGGCGCTCGCGCGGGTCAGCGCGTTGAACATTGCCGACAACGCGACCTTGCCGCCGGCCGCGCGTTTCGACATGCGCGTGCGCGCCTCGATTGAGATCGGCGACCTGCCAACGGCAGTCAAGATTCTGCTGTTCTGGAAGAGCTGGTCGCGCAGCACCGACTGGTATCTCTGGAGCGTGCGGCCATGATGCGTCGCTGGCTCCCGATCGTGATCGGTATCGGCATCGTCGTGTGGGTTGCTGCACTCGCCCTGCTCGCGGTGACCGCCGACGGCTCGCAACGCTTCGGGCAATTGCAGCCGTGGATCCTGCTGATCAACATCGCGGGCGTCGTGGTGCTGCTGGCGCTGATCGGCGGCCGGCTCGCCGAATTCATCCGCGACTGGCGTCGCCATGTGCCCGGCTCGCGGCTGCGCGGCCGCACGATCCTGATGTTCGGCGGGCTCGCGATCGCACCGCTGCTGCTGGTGTTCGCGTTTTCGGTGCTGTTCCTGACCCGTGGGATCGACAGCTGGTTTCACGCAGAGATCCGCGCGGGACTCACCGACGCGCTCGGGCTGTCGCGCGCGGCGCTCGACCTGCGCATGCGCGAATACCTGGACCGCACCGGTACCATGGCGGACCAGCTTGCGGGCCTTTCCGGCGGGCCGCTGTATGTGGTGCTCGACGATCAGCTGCGGTCGTCCGGCGCGGATGAATTGATTGTCACCAGTGCCGGCGGCCAGCCCGAGGCCTACAGCAGCGCCGGCATGCAGCACGGCCTGCCCGGCGTGCCGGCAGCAGAGTTGCTGTTGCAGCTGCGGCAGGGGCGCCCATTTGTCGGTCTCGAACCTGTGGCGGGAGGCGGTTACCTGATCAGGGCGGCGACGCAGATTGGCGCCGAGCCCGGTCTGCAGTCCGCACGACTGCTGGTTGCAACCTATCCGGTGCCGCAGCGGCTCGCCGATCTGGCAGCAACCGTGCAGCAGGCCTACCAGGAGTACGGCCGTCTCTCGTTCTTGCGCGAACCATTGAAACTTTCTTTCGTGCTGACCCTGTCGCTGGTGTTGCTGATGGCGTTGCTTGCGGCGCTGTACGGCGCGCTGTATTTCTCACAAAAACTGGTGCGACCGGTGCAGGACCTGATCGCCGGCACGCGTGCGGTCGCCAAAGGCGATTTCGACACGCGCCTGTCGCGTCCGTCCCACGACGAGATCGGATTCCTCGTCACCTCATTCAATGACATGACCAAGAAACTCGCGCGCGCGCGCGAAGAGACCGAACGCAGCCAGGCCGCGGTCGAGGCCGAGCGCGCGGCGCTCGAGGTGATCCTGGCGCGCCTGACCAGCGGTGTGCTCTCGCTCGAGCCGGATCTGCGGGTACGGGTCGCAAACGAGGCGGCCGGCAACATTCTCGGCGTGGATTTCACCGGCAGCACGGGGCGGCCGCTCGCCGAGATCGCTGCGGAACATCCCTTGCTCGCGCAGCTCTACACCGTGATGCGGCAGCATGTGGACGCCGGTGAGACCGAATGGCGTGAACAGGTGACGCTGAAGCACGAATCCGGGCGTCGCGAGCTGGTCTGCGCCTCGACCGCCCTGCCTGGCGATGCGGGTTCCACCGCCGGCCTGGTGCTGGTATTCGACGAGATCACGCAACTGTTGCAGGCCCAGCGCCAAGCCGCCTGGGGCGAGGTTGCGCGGCGTCTCGCACATGAAATACGCAACCCACTGACGCCGATCCAGCTCTCTGCCGAGCGCATGCGGCGCAAGCTGATGCACGGGCTCGCGCCGGCCGATGCCGAACTGCTTGACCGCGGCACGCACACGATCGTGCAGCAGGTCGAGGCGATGAAGCAGATGGTCGCGGCATTCTCGGAGTACGCGAAGACGCCCACGTTGCATCTCAGCGAGATCGACCTCGGCGCGCTGGTCCGGCAGGTGTCCGATCTCTATCACGCGCAGGATCCGCGCGTGGCCTTCGGCCTTTCGCTCGACCCGCGGGCCTCAGCTTTGGAAGCCGATCAGGGCCGTATCCGTCAGTTGCTGAACAACCTGCTGACCAATTCGCTCGAGGCGCTCGACGGGCGGGATAATCCTGTCATCATGATCGAAACGAAGCGCATGGGTGACCAGATTGTGCTGACCGTCATCGACAATGGTCCTGGATTCCAGGGCAGCCTGCTCGAGCAGGCCTTCGATCCTTACGTCACCACCAAGCCGAAAGGCACCGGGCTCGGACTCGCAATCGTGCGCCGAATCGTCGAGGAACACGGCGGCCAGGTCGAGGTGGACAACGCGCCGCAGGGCGGCGCGCGCATCCGTGTCACGTTGCCGGCGGCGCTGCATGAGGCGCGCCGCGCCGAGGCCAGGAGAGAGAAAGTATGACTTCGCCGAGAATACTCGTCGTTGACGATGAAGCCGATATTCGCCGGCTGCTCTCGGAAATCCTCGTGGAGGAGGGTTTCGAGGTGGAGATGGCAGCCGACGCCGCCGCCGCGAAGCGCGCCTGCGCGCGGCAGGAACCTGACCTCGTGCTGCTCGACATCTGGATGCCCGACATGGATGGCATCACGCTGTTGCGCGAATGGTCCGAGAAGCATTCGTTGCGCTGCCCGGTCGTGATGCTGTCTGGTCACGGCACCGTCGAAACCGCGGTCGAGGCGACCCGGCTTGGCGCATTCGATTTCGTCGAGAAGCCTTTGTCGATTGCCAAGCTCCTGCGCACCGTCGAGCGCGCACTCGAGGCGGGGCGCAGACGCCGGCAGGCGCAGCGCACACTGATTCCGCCGCTGGTCGCGCCGGTCGGCAAGAGCCGGCTGATGCAGAAGCTGCGCGAACAGGTGCAACAAGTAGCGGGGCATGATGCCCCCGTCCTTCTGGTCGGCGAGGCTGGCACCGGGCGCGAGGCATTTGCGCGCTATATGCACATGATGGGGCCACGTGCGACGGGCCCGTTCGTGGCAGTGACCTGTGCAAGTCTTGACGATGCAACCGCCGCTCTGAAACTGCGCGGCAGCGTCACGGAAGGCAAGGTCCAGAGCGGTTACTACGAGCAGGCTGGCGGTGGCACGCTGTTTCTGGGCGGCATCGAGGATTTGTCAGCGGCGGCGCAACGGCTGCTGCTGGCCGATCTGGAGCAGGGCGGCTGGCAGCGCGAAGGCAGTGGCGGCGAGCGTACGCCATTCAACCTGCGCATCGTCGCGGGCGCCGGACCCGGCCACGAAAACGCAGCGATTGGCCTGCGTCGCGATCTGCTCGCGCATCTCGAAGTCATCTCGATCCGGATTCCGCCGCTGCGCGAATACACCGAAGACGTTTCCGATCTGCTACGCCACTACGTGGACCGGCTGGTGGACGAAGAGGGCATGCCGTTCCGTCGTTTCTCGGTCGCGGCGCAGAATCGCCTGCGCAACTATCCGTGGCCGGGCAATGTGCGCGAACTGCGCAACCTCGTGCAACGCCTGCTGATCATCGGCGGGCCCGAGGAGATCGGGCTCGCCGAGATCGAGCAGCAGCTGGTAACGCAACAAGCGCCGGATGAGCCACTGGTCAAGCAGGATCTGCTGGCTTTGCCGCTGCGCGAAGCGCGCGAACAGTTCGAACGCGCCTACCTGTTGCAGCAGTTGATGCTTTGCAATGGCAAGGTGGGGCTGCTCGCCAAGCGCGTCGGCATGGAACGTACCCATTTGTACCGCAAGCTGCGCTCGCTCGGCGTCGATTTCCGCCAGATCACCGAAGACTAAAAGGGGACTGTCCCCTTTTTCCGCAGGGAAAAGGCGGACTGTCCCCTCTGCAATGGGATGCGTCCCCTTCTAGTCGACAACTTTGATGACGAGCACGTCCATTTCGGCCTCGCGCAGCCGCTCGCGCACGCGGTTGAGTTCCTTGAGGTCCGTGATTGGGCCGACGCGCACGCGGTGCCTGGTGTCGTTGTCGATAGAGACACGTTGTACCTTCGAAACGATGCCCTGCAGCGCAAGCTGGGCCCGCACGCGGTCGGCGTCCTCGAATTTCCCGTACGAACCGACCTGTAGCACATAGGAACCTGCGCGTTCTACCGGCGCGGCCGGCGCAGTCGGCGCGTCACGCCGCACCACCGCCTCGCTCTCCGGCACGATGACCTCTGAATTTTTCAGCATGGCCGGGTAGTCGTACTCTTCCGCCGGCCCGGCGCCGGTGGGTTCGTGAATCGAAGCCGGTTGCGCATCCAGCGCCTCGCCCGCGGCTGGCGGCGTGCGGGGATCGAAGATATAGAGCGCAAGCCCGACCCCGAGGCCGGTAACCAGGCCGATGAACAGGCCGGTCCAGCCGGAGAACGGCTCGCGCCGCACCTTGCTCCGTTTGTAGTCGCGTGACACCACTACATTGCCTCCGGCGCCGAAACGCCAAGCAGCCTGAGTGCATTCTGCAACACCTGCTGGGCCGAGGCGATCAGCGCGAGCCTTGCATTCCGCAGCTTCGCGTCATCGACGATGAAGGGCAGCGACGCATAGCAGGCATGAAACGAAGCCGCGAGTTCGCGCAGGTAGTGCACCACCATGTGCGGCGCCCGCAGTTCTGCCGACTGGTGCACGATCTCCGGCCAGCGCGAGATCTCGCGCATCAGCGCCAGTTCCGGTTCGCCGTCCAGCAGCGCGAGTTCGGCAAGACCGGTCGCGCGATCGAATGGCAGGCCACGTTCGGCGGCCTGCTTCAGTACGCTTGCGATGCGCGCGTGCGCGTACTGGATGTAATACACCGGGTTGTCATTGCTGCGCGACTTCGCAAGCTCGAGGTCGAAGTCGAGGTGCTGGTCGTTCGAGCGCATCACATAGAAGAGTCGCGCTGCGTCATTGCCAACCTCGGCGCGCAGCGCCCGGAGCGTAACGAACTCGCCGGAGCGCGTGGACATCTGCACTTTCTCGCCGCCACGAAACAACGCTACGAACTGGATCAGCCGCACGTCGAGGCAGTCGCCGGGCTCGCCCATCGCGATCAGCCCGGCGCGCACCCGCGCGATGTAGCCGTGATGATCGGCGCCGAGGATCGTTACCAGCAGTTCGAAACCACGCTCGCGCTTCTCCAGGTGATAGGCGATATCGGACGCGAAGTAGGTCTTCTGCCCGTTGGCGCGCACCACGACGCGGTCCTTCTCATCGCCGAATCCGGTCGCGCGCAGCCACAATGCGCCCGCCTGCTGGTAGACATGGTCGTGCTCGCGCAGCCGCTGGATGGCACGGGCGATCGGGCCGCCATCGGTACCGTCGCCGAGATCGCGTTCCGAGTACCAGCGGTCGAAGCGCACGCCGAAGCCATCGAGGTCAGCGCGGATGTCGGCCAGGATCTCGTTGAGTCCGGCATCGAACACGGTCTGGAAAGCAGTCGGGCCCAGCAGCTCTTTCGCGCGTGCGATCAGCGCGTCGATATAGAGATCCTTGTCGCCGCCCTCCGGTTCGTCGGGCGGCAGGCCCGCGAACACGGCGGCGCCGGAACTGCGCAGCGTGTCGCCGTGCCGGCCATGCAATGCGGCCGAAATCGGGCGGAGGTAATCACCGCGATAGGCGTTGGCCGGAAAACGGATGCTCTCACCGCAGATCTCGAGATAACGCAGCCACACGCTGGCCGCAAGAATGTCCATTTGCCGGCCTGCGTCGTTCACGTAGTACTCGCGATACACCTGCCAGCCGTCGGTCTCGAGCAGGTTCGCGACGGTCGCGCCGTAGGCCGCATGCCGGCCGTGACCGACATGCAATGGTCCGGTGGGATTGGCCGAGACGAACTCGACGATCGCCTTACGGCCGCCACCAGCATTGCCGCGGCCATAGCTCGCGGCCGCCGAGTGTACCCGCGCGATCTCCGCCTGCCAGGCTGCCGGCGTCATGAAGAAATTGATGAACCCGGGTCCCGCGATCTCGGTTTTCACGATCAGTTCGTTCGCCGGCAGGGCCTTGATGATCGCCGTCGCGAGCGCGCGCGGATTGGTGCGCGCGGCCTTGGCGAGACGCATCGCGATGCTGCACGCAAAATCGCCGTGCGTCAGGTCGCGGCTGCGTTCGACCTCCGGTACCGGCGGCGCAACATCGCCAAGCGTCCCCGGCGGCAACGCCGCGAGCGCCTGCGTCACGAGCTTTTCGATCAGGTTCTTCAAGTTCGCAATTCTATCAGTCCACTTCGATCGGATCGACGTCCACGGACCAGCGCAGCGAGCGTGGCGCGCGCAGTTTTCCAACCTCCGGCAGCCACACGGCGAGAAAGCGCTGCAATGCCGTGCGTGCCGGCGACTCGATCAGCAGTTGTGCGCGATAACGCCCGGCGCGTTTCTCCATCGAGGCTGGCGCGGGCCCGAGCAGGCGGAGTCCAGGGTTGCGATCGACCGGTGCGGCGGCCAGTGCTTCAGCGAGGAAAGCGTGCACCTCGGCACGCGCGGGCCCGTCGGCACGCAGCAGCGCAAGGTGCGAATAGGGCGGCCAGCCGGCAGCGCGACGCTCTTCCAGGGCGCGCAACGCGAATCCCTCGTAGCCCTCCTTGATCAGGCATTGCAGCAGCGGGTGTTCCGGATGCGCGGTCTGGATCAGCACCTCGCCGGGCCGGTCGCCGCGTCCCGCGCGTCCGGCGACCTGCACAATCTGCTGTGCGAGTCGCTCGCTGGCCCGGAAGTCCGCACCGAACAGGCCCTGATCCGCAGCGAGCACTATGACCAGCGTGACATCCGGGAAGTCGTGCCCCTTGGTGAGCATCTGCGTGCCGAGCAATATGCGGGCGCGTCCGTCCGCGACGGAATTGAGCGCGCGCTCCATGTCGCCGCGGTGGCGGATCACGTCGCGATCCACGCGTGCGAGCATGGTTTTCGGAAACATCTGCCCGAGGGTCGCCTCGATGCGTTCGGTGCCTTCGCCGACCGGCGCGAGTTCGTTGCCGCAGCGCGGGCAGCCGTAGGGCATGGGCTCGTCGGCGCCACAGTGATGGCACAGCAGTCGCGCGCGGCGCAGGTGCACCGTGAGTCGCGCATCGCAGGAGTGGCAGGGAGCGATCCAGCCGCAGCCCGGACAGAACATCGTCGGCGCATAGCCGCGGCGATTCAGGAATACCAGCACCTGGCCTGCCGCGGCCAAATGCCTTTCGATCGCAGCAGTGGCCTGCGGTGACAAACCATCCCGCGCTGGATTGACGCGCAGGTCCACGACCGCGACGCGCGGCTTGCCGGCGCGACCAGTGCGTGCGGGGAGCGCGAGCTTTGTATATCGCCCGGCAGCGGCGTTGGCGAGCGATTCGAGCGAGGGAGTAGCGGAGCCAAGGACCACAGGAATGCGGGCGCGCTGCGCACGCGCAACCGCCAGATCGCGGGCCGAGTAGCGAAACCCGTCCTGCTGTTTGTACGACGCATCGTGTTCTTCGTCGACCACGACGAGTCCCAGTGCCGGCATCGGTGTGAAGATGGCCGAGCGCGTGCCGATGACGACCGGGGCGCTTCCGGCGGCAGCAGCGCGCCAAGCTGCAGCACGCGCGCCGTCGGCGAGTGCCGAGTGCAGCACGACGATCGGAGCGGGCAAACGCGCGCGGAACCGCGCGACCAGTTGCGGCGTCAATGCGATCTCGGGCACCAGCACGAGTGCGCCGCGCCCACTTGCGAGCACTCGTTCAATCAGGCGCAGGTAGACCTCGGTCTTGCCGCTGCCGGTGATGCCATGCAGCAGCCACGCGCCGAAGCGATCGAGCTGGTCGCCGATGGCGCCAAATGCGGCGGCCTGGTCTGCGGTCAGCACCGGGCCCGTGCCACCGATGCCGGACCCAGGTGTTGCTTCCGGCCGTTCAGTCGATTCGAGCCAGCCGCGCCGGACCAGCGAGCGCAGTGCATCCGCATGTCCGGCTGCCGAGATCGCAGCGCCACTCGCGCCGTCCGTGCCGAGCAACGCGACCAGTTGTTTCTGGCGCGGGCCGAGCCGTGGTGTGGCGCCAAGAGCGGCGCGTCCCGCAGCTGAAAGCCGCCAGAAAATCTCGGCGTGGCGCGCCGCGCCACCGGTGCGCAGCAGCTTCGGCATCGCTGCGAACAGCACTTCGCCGAGCGGGTGGTGATAGTAGTCGGCTGCCCACAGCAGGAGCCCGAGGGTCGCCTCATCCCATAGCGGCTCGCTGTCGATCCCGGCGCTGACCTGCTTCAGTTGCGCGCGCGACAGCGCGCTTTCGCTCGCGATCGCCGCGACCACGCCGACCGCGCGCTGCCTGCCGAACGGCGCCAGTACGCGCTCGCCTGGCCGTGGCGCTACGCGGTTCGCCGGCGGCAGGTAATCGAAGGAACGCCTGAGCGGCGTGTCGAAAACCACCTGAAGGATCGGGGAGTCGTCTGGCAAAACGTGTTCTTAATCAACTAGTTACGCAAATGTTCCGGGTGGCGTCAACGCCCCTCCCGCGGTCCACGTTATAGCACCGTGGCGAGGCTTCGAGTCGCACGCTGATGCCGGAGGAGCCATTGATCCGATCTGCTACGCTTTCGCTGCCCCTGTCGCTTGGCGGTGGGCGCGTCACAGCGCGGGAGACCTTGGTGGACCAGGAGCGGGCACTCGATCGATTCCTGGCCGGGATTGAGCGCAGGGCGTTGCGCATCGCGCGCATCGCGCTGCGCGATCATGCGGAGGCACAAGATGCCGTGCAGGACGCGATGATTCGCCTGGTGCGTAGTTATGGACAGCGTCCGGAAGCAGAGTGGCGGCCACTCTTCTACCGGATCCTGCGGAACCGCATCACCGACAGCCAGCGACGGCAGAAAGTTCGTGGCGCTGTGATGGCCTGGTGGCCCGCGCGCGATGCGGACCAGACCGCGCTGGATCCGATTGAGTCGGCAGTCGATCCTGCTGGCAGCCCGGATCAGCAGCTGGAGGGCGCCGAATTGCTCGAGCGCATCGAAACGGCGCTCGCCGGATTGAGCAGCCGCCAGCGCGAGGCTTTCCTGCTCAGGAATTTCGAAGGACTGGATGTCGCGCAGACGGCGGTGGCGATGGGTTGTTCGGAAGGCAGTGTCAAGACGCATTACTTCCGCGCGCTGCAGGCGCTGCAACAGGTATTGGGGGAACTGAAATGACCGACGAACGCATGCGGGAACTGGAACTGAAGAGCCGCGCGGCATTTGACGAGAGCGTCGCATCGCTCGATGCGGCGACGCGCTCGCGGCTCGCCCGTGCGCGGGCGCAAGCGCTCGAGGAATTGCGGCAGCGGCGCATGTCCTGGTCTTCGAACTGGGTGCCGGTGGGTGCCGCTGCGGCGGCGGCGCTGGTGGCCGTACTGCTGTGGCAGGGCGACGAGAGCGGCCAGCCGGCGAGCGAGCCCGCGCTCGCGGCGCTTGAGGACCTCGACATAGTCGCTGGCGGCGAGGATCTCGACATGTTTGAGGCGGACGACGGTTTCTATGCCTGGGCGGCCGATGAAGTGTCGGACGGCATGGGTTGACAGGTGGGTCGCAGGAGTTTCATGGCGGCCTGTCTTCTCGCCTGGCCGGCGGTGGCTGCAGATGCGCCCGTGGTGCCGCTGGACCCGGAGTTCCTGGAGTTCCTGGGAGAAATGACCGACGAAGATGCGGAATTCGTCGAATACATGGAATCGGGCAAGGGCGAACGCGACTTGAAGCGCGCCGAGAAAGAGGCTTCGAAGGAAGACGACGATGAATAAGCTGGCATGGATTCTGGTGGCATGGCTCGCATTCGGCACCGCGTCGGCGGTGGCTGAAGAGCAGGGTCAGGAACAGGAACAGTTGTCCGGCATGGCCTGGGAAGAACTCGACGAATCGCAGCAGGAGCTGCTCGCCGGCCAGAAGGACAACTGGAATTCGTTGCCGCCCAACCGTCAGCACGCGATGGCCGAGGGTGCCGAACGCTGGCTGTCGATGGACTCCGAACAGCGCGCGACCGCACAGGATCGCTGGAAGAAATGGCGCAAGCTCTCGCCGGAACAGCGCAAGCGCCTGCGCGAACGTTGGCGGCAGTTCCATGAACTGACGCCGGAACAAAAAGAAGCGCTGCGCGAAAACTATCGCCGCTTCCAGTCCCTGTCCGAGGAACAACGCGCACACCTGCGGGATCGCTGGAACCGGATGACGCCGGCAGAGCGCCAGCGCGCGATCCAGCGTCGCCAGCAACACCCACGGCCCGCGCCGCCGCCGTCGAACCGCCGACCCCCGGGTTGAAGCCGCGACACTCGCATCCGGCCCGGCTCCGTGGGAGGATGATCCGCTGTCATCCATCCCATTCCGGGGGTCGCGATGCCGAACACGAAACTGAAGCGTTCCAATGACCGGATGATCGCCGGTGTCTGCGGCGGTCTCGCCGAATGGCTCGGCTGGAAAGCCGACCGGGTCCGCGTCGCCTACGTCATCCTCTCGATCCTGAGCGTCGCGTTTCCCGGCATCATCGTTTACCTGCTGCTGTGGCTGCTGATGCCCGACGCCGACACATGAAGGGGACTGTCCCCTTTTAGGGGACTGTCCCCTCTTCACACCATGGACCGCAAGTTCGTCCAGCTCTACGACGAATTCACGCACGGCACGATGCCGCGCCGTGAATTCCTGCGCCGCCTCGCGCGCATTGCCGGCGGTGCCGCGGCCGCCGCCGCGTCGTTGCCGCTGCTCGAGAGCCGCTACGCCAGCGCGGCGACCGTCGCGCCGAACGATCCGTCGATCATGGCTGGCCGCGAGCGCTTCGACGGCCCGGCTGGCTCGGTAAATGCCTATGTCGCATGGCCGACGAAAGTGCCCGGACGGCGTGGCGCCGTGGTCGTCATCCACGAGAACCGCGGGCTCAATGCGCACATCGAGGACGTTGCGCGCCGTCTGGCAAAAGCCGGGTTCGCGGTCGTCGCGCCGGATGCGCTTTCGGGTACCGGCGGCACGCCGGCGAACGAGGACGAGGCGCGAAAACTGATCGGCGAACTCGACCGCGAGACTGCGCTCGGCATCTATCTCGCCGCCGTGCGTCACGCGGCAGCCCATCCGCATGGCCAGGGCAAGGTCGGCTGCGTCGGGTTCTGCTGGGGCGGCGGCATGGCCGGACGGCTTGCTGCGAACTCGAAAGAACTGAATGCAGCGGTCGTTTTCTACGGCATGCCGCCGGCGGCGGACGAAGCCGCGCGCGTGCGCGTGCCTCTGCTGCTGAACTACGCCGGCCGCGACGAGCGCATCAATGCCGCCGTGCCGGCTTTCGAACAAGCACTGAAAGCCGCTGTTGCCCGCTTCGAACTTCACACCTACCCCGACGTCGACCACGCCTTCCACAACGACACCAACGCTGCCCGCTATAACGCTGCGGCCGCCGAACTGGCATGGAAACGCACGGTGGAATTCCTCACGCGCGAACTCGATGGCTGAACTCGTTCGATTCGCGCGCGCCGTTGGCGCGCCGGGCTGGCTCGCGCGCTCAGAAGAACGGACATTCGCTTGCTCGCCCGCCGGGCCGTTGCGGGCGGCGGCGTGTGACTGGCGCGCTAACCGGCCGCTTTGACAGCGTGAATGAGCTCGCCCGCGACTTTCTGCGCATCGCCGTACACCATGCGCGTGTTGTCGAGATAGAACAGGTGATTCTCGATGCCCGAGAACCCGGCGCCCTGACCGCGCTTGATGACCAGCACATTCTTCGCCTTGTCGGCATTCAGGATCGGCATGCCGTAGATCGGGCTGCCCTTGTCGGTGCGCGCGACCGGGTTGACCACGTCATTCGCGCCGATCACGAGCGCAACGTCCGCGGTCTCGAACTCGGCGTTGATCTCGTCGAGATCCGCGATCAGGTCGTAAGGAACGCCGGCCTCGGCCAGCAACACATTCATATGGCCCGGCATGCGCCCCGCGACCGGGTGGATCGCGAAGCGCACCTGCACGCCCTTGTCGATCAGCAGTTGGCACAGCTCCCAGACCTTGTGCTGCGCCTGTGCGACCGCCATGCCGTAGCCCGGGATCACGATCACCTTCTGCGCGAAAGCCATCATCACGCCCGCGTCCGACGCCTCGATCGGCTTGAGTGCGCCGCTCACGCCTTCGGCGGCGGCGGCTTCGCCTTCGCCGAAGCCCGAGAACAGCACGTTGCCGAGCGAGCGGTTCATCGCTTTTGCCATCAGCTGCGTCAGCAGCGTGCCGGCGGAACCCACCACGATGCCCGCGATGATCATCGCGGCGTTCTCGAGCACGAAGCCCTCGAACGCGACCGCAAGGCCGGTGAAGGCGTTGTACAGCGAAATCACGACCGGCATGTCGGCGCCGCCGATCGGCAGTGTCATTGTCACGCCGAGCAGGAGTGCGAGCCCGAAGAACAGGATCACCATCTGCATGGTCGGGTGATCGGTGATGACGAGCGAGGCGCCGAGCGCGAGCGTTGCCGCGACGATCGCGAGGTTGAATGCCTGCTGGCCCTTGAAGCGCAGGCTGCGCTTGATCAGGCCCTGCAGCTTGCCGAAGGCGATCAGCGAACCGGAGAAGCTGACCGCGCCGATGAAAGCACCGGCCGCGGCCAGCGCAGTCACGACCGGACCATGTTCTGCCACCGCGCCTGGGTCCGCGGACGCCATGCGCAGCAGTTCGACCGCGGCGATCGCCGCCGCCGCGCCACCGCCCATGCCGTTGTAGAGCGCGATCATCTGCGGCATATCGGTCATCGCGACGATGCGCCCGGACCACCAGGCGAGCCCGCCCCCGATCGCGATCGCGGCCAGCATCAGCGCGAAATTCCCCATGCCGGGATAGAGAAAGCTCATTACCGTGCCGATCAGCATGCCGAAGCCCGCGACGACGATGCCGCGCCGCGCCGTGACCGGCGAACTCATGGCCTTGAGGCCCATGATGAAAAGGAATGCCACCAGCAGGTAGCTGAAGTCGATCGCAAGCGTCGCGACGCGGTCGGGGAGCAGGCCCTGCATCACGCGGACTCCTTCTTCTTTTTCTGGCCGCTCGCCTTGAACATCTGCAGCATCCGCTCGGTCACGACATAGCCGCCGACCGCGTTACCGGCGCCGAGCACGACACCGATGAAGCCGATGACCTGCTCGAGTACCGTGTCGGCGCGGCCGAGTGCCACCATCGCACCGACCAGCACGATGCCGTGCACGAAGTTCGATCCGGACATCAGCGGCGTGTGCAGGATCACCGGTACCTTCGCGATGACTTCGTAGCCGGCGAATGCCGCCAGCATCACGATATAGAGTGCGATCACGCCTTCCATTACGCGGCCTCCACGGTCTTGCGGGTGGGTTCGTGGCGGATGCTGCCCTCGTGCGTGACGCAGGACGCCGCGAATACTTCGTCGTTCCAGTCGATGGCCAGCGCGCCGTCCTTGAACGCAGGCCGGATGAAGTTCAGGAGATTGCGCGCATACATGTCGCTCGCGTGATAGGCGACGGTTGCCGGCAGGTTGATCGGTCCGATGATGCGCACGCCCTGGTGCTCGACGGTTTCACCCGCTTTGGTCAGTTCGCAGTTGCCGCCGCCCTCGGCGAGCAGGTCCACGATCACTGCGCCCTGCTTCATGCGTTCGACCGCGGCCCGCGAGATGATGCGCGGCGCCGGCCGACCCGGGACACCGGCGGTCGAGATCACGCAATCGGCTGCGGCAATACGCGAATCCAGCACTTCCTGCTGCTTTGCTTTTTCCTCGGCGGTCAGCTCGCGTGCGTAACCGCCGGCACCTTCTGCCACGACGCCGGTCTCGACAAATTTCGCGCCGAGCGAACGGATCTGCTCGCGCGTCGCGCTGCGGACGTCGTAGGCCTCGACCACCGCGCCGAGCCGGCGGGCTGTTGCAATGGCCTGCAGACCGGCGACACCGGCGCCGATCACGAGCACGGTGGCGGGGCGGATCGTGCCGGCCGCGGTGGTCAGCATCGGGAAGAACTTGTCGAGTGCGCTGGCTGCAAGCAGTACGGCCTTGTAGCCGGAAACGGCCGCTTGTGAGGACAGCGCATCCATGGATTGGGCACGCGAGATGCGTGGCACCAGTTCCATCGCGAAACTCGTGATCCGGCGCTCCTTCAGCACACGCACCAGCGCGGCCTGCGCATGGGGCGCGAGGAAGCCGATGAGCACGGAACCCGGTTTCAGGCGCTCCGCGACCTCCGAAGTGGGGGGCTGGACCGTCAGCAGCAGGTCGGAGGCCGCGAGCACGGCTTCCGCGCCGTCGGCAAACGCGACATCCTGGTATTGTGGGTCCGGAAAGCGGGCCGCCTGGCCGGCGCCGCGTTCGATCAATAGACGCGCCCCGAGGGCGGAAAGGCGGGTGGCGACCTCCGGGACGACCGCCACGCGGTTTTCGCCCCGCACGGTCTCCTTCAGCACGCCGATCGTGACTGGCATCCAAATCCTCCCCGGAATTGCCCACCGAGCGGCGGCGCGTTGGAAAATATCATAATCGTGGCTTAATGTTTCAGGGTTTCGGGCCTGGGGAATGGGGTTGTGAGCACGGATTTGGGCAAGGCAAGGGTTCAGGTCGAGGCGGACAGCCTGGAATTCCGGCTGTCGCAGCAGGTGCTGCGCACGGATGCCTCCGGCATGCCGCTTGAATGGATCGACTATAAGGAGGCGGTGCGCCTGCACTGTCTGGGCCAGGTGGCCTATGCGTTCGGCAGCCGCCTGTACGCGCTGCATGGCGGCACCAATGCGCGCACCGGCCGCCAGACCGTCATCGAAGTGAATTCGATGATGGCGACGCAGGGTTCCTCCGGCAATCCGGGCAGCCTGCGCGGCGATTACGTGCCGCCGCTCAACAACGAGACGCTGTTTCGCCGCGATGCCAACCTGTGCATGTACTGCGGCGGCCGCTTCACCGCGCACCAGCTGTCGCGCGATCACGTGCGTCCGTTCTGCCAGGGCGGCCGGGATGTCTGGAACAATGTGGTCGCGGCCTGCCGCCGCTGCAACAACGCCAAGGCCTCGCGCACGCCGGAGCAGGCGCACATGCAACTGCTCGCCGTGCCGTTCACGCCGACCTATGCCGAGTACATCTACCTGAAAGGCCGGCGCGTGCTGGCCGACCAGATGGAATACCTGCTCGCGCACTTTCCGCGAACCAGCCCGCTGCACGCGCGCATCCAGCGATTCAGGCAGTGAAGCGCGCACCAAGCGAGCCCGTCCACCTGATCGACGCGAGCTTCTTCGTGTTCCGTGCCTACTACTCGGTGGGCCTCGAGATGACCGACGTCGATGACCAGCCGGTCAACGCGCTGTACGGCTTCGGGCGCTTTCTCGGCGATCTGCTCGAGGAGGCGAAACCGGCGCACATCGCGGTGGCATTCGACGAAAGCCTGTCGAGCTCGTTCCGGAACGAGATCTTTCCAGCCTACAAGGCGAATCGCGAACCCGCGCCGCCGGAACTGAAACGCCAGTTCGCACTGTGCCGGCAGCTCTGCCGCCTGCTCGGCATCGCCGAGTTCAGCAGCCCCACACACGAGGCCGACGACATCATCGGCACCCTCGCGACGCGGTTTCGCGAACGCGGGCACAACTCAGTGCTGGTCACGCGCGACAAGGACCTTGCGCAACTGATCCGCGACGGCGACGCGTACTGGGATTACGCGGGCGAGCGCCGTTACGGCTATGCCGACATCGAAGGGCAATTCGGCGTGCGCCCGGAGCGCATGGCGGATTTCCTGGCGCTGACCGGCGACACGGTGGACAACATCCCGGGCATCCCGGGTGTCGGGCCGAAGACTGCGGCCGTGCTGTTACGCGAATTCGCCTCGTTGGAAGAAATCTACGCGGGCCTCGAAAAAGTGCCTGGACTGCCGATCCGTGGCGCCGGCAAGTTGCCAGCGCGTCTGCGCGAACATCGCGATGCCGCCTTCTTCGCGCGCCGGCTGACCACGATCGCCTGTGACATGCCGATCGACGCGACGGCCGAGAGCCTGACGCGCCGCGCACCCGATCTTGAGGCACTCGGGATATTCTACGATCAGGCCCGCTTTGGCCAGGCGCTGCGCCGGCAGGCGGAGCGCCTCGCCAGGGTGTAAAAGGGGACGTTACCCTTTTCCTCTTGTCCTTCGGGAAAAGGGTAGGAAAAGGGTAACGTCCCCTTTTACGACTGGTGCTGTGTTGGAACGCAGACTGATTCCGTTGCCTGGCTACGTGGAATATCCACCGGACGAAATGCTCGCCCGTGCGCGTGGCTTTGCCGACGAAGTGCAGCGCCGCAGAACGGTGCGCGATTTCTCCGATCGGCCGGTGCCGCGGGCGCTGATCGAGCAATGTCTGCGCAGCGCCGGGTCCGCACCGTCGGGCGCCAATCAGCAGCCCTGGCATTTCGTCGCGGTTTCTGATCCGCTCACCAAGCACCGGATCCGAACCGCGGCCGAAGCCGAAGAGCGCGAGTTTTACCAACACCGCGCGCCGCCCGAATGGCTGGAGGTCCTGCAGCCGCTCGGCACCGATGCGAGCAAACCATTTCTGGAGATCGCGCCCTGGCTGATCGCGGTCTTCATCCGCCGCTTTGAGCGGCTGCCGGACGGCAGCAAGCGCAAGCACTACTACACCGACGAATCGGTCGGACTCGCAACCGGGCTGCTGCTCGCGGCCATTCACCACGCGGGCCTCGTGTCGCTGACCCACACGCCAAGCCCGATGAAGTTCCTGAATAAAATCCTCGACCGCCCGAAGGACATCGAACGGCCGTTCCTGCTGTTGGTCGTCGGCTATCCGGCGGCGCGCGCGATGGTTCCCGACATCGGGCGCAAACCGCTCACGGAAATCGCGACGTTCAAATAAAAGGGGACGTTACCCCTTTTCCTTCGATCCTTCGGGAAAAGGGTAACGTCCCCTTTTAAGAGGTCAGCGCGGCGGCGACGATGCGGCGCAGGAGCCGCTCGCGTAAGCCGCGCGGCGCAGCAAGCCCCATCCGTGCGAGCAGCAGGGTGATAGCCGGATCGCGCGACAGCGGTCGCGCAAGACGGGCGGCGATGGCGAGCTTGCCGCGCCAGGTTTGGGCGCGCCCTTGCAGGCGCCGCAGCGCGCGGCCGAGCGCTATCTCCGCGGCCGTCAGATCGGTGCCATAGGGCAGTTCTCCGAACCGCCCGGCCGCGCGATGCGGCGCGAGCGCGCGCGTGAGCGTCTCGGGCAGATTGCTGCGGTACTCCGCGCGGATGCGGTAGTCGGCCGGCAACTTGCCCGCGCGTTGCGTCTCGGCGAGCAGCTCCGGCTGGAAGCGCGAGTCGGTGATGTCGAGCATGGCGGCCGCGACTTCCGCATCGCTCTTGCCCCGGAGATCCGCAATGCCGTACTCGGTCAGCACGATATCGCGCAGATGCCGCGGGATGGTCGCGTGGCCGTAGCTGAAGCGGATATTGGATTCGAGCCTGCCGTGGTTGTCGCGCGTGGTGCGCAGCGCAATGAGCGACCGGCCGCCGGGCAGCGCATGCGCCTGCGCGACGAAATTGTACTGGCCGCCGACGCCACTGACGACGCGGCCGTCTGCCAGACCGTCCGAGATCATCGCACCACCCAGCGTCGCCATCATCGCGCTGTTGATGAAGCGCGCATCGCGGCGCTCAGCGATCTTCCGTTCCCAGTCCGGGCCGAGCAGGTCGTTGGTGAAGCTGACCGGCATCATCCGGAACAAGGCGCGTTCGGCATCCGGCATGGCACGCAACTCCTCGTAGAACGCGCGCGGTCCCAGCATGAAAGCGCCATGCAGCAGGGCGCCGTCCGGTTCGGCGCGCCGTTTCAATATGCCTTCCCGATACAGGTCGAGGAATCCGTCCACGAACATCTCGGTGACGGCATAGAGCCCCTGTTCGAATGGCCCGGCGCCGCCGAGCGCGGCTTGCAGTGCGCCAAAACGCGGCGCAAGCCGGAGGTCCGTCAGCGCGCGGCGCCACAGCGCATTCTGGCGATGCCGCAGGGTCATGGCGTATACGATCGCATCGCCTAGTTCGCCGATCCCGATCTGAATCGTGCCTCCGTCCCGGATCAACATGCTGGCTGCGAGCGCGATCGCATGGTCGGCGGTCGAAATCGGCAGGTTGGGCGGGCAGAAGAGTTCGTGATAGTCGCGCGCGTCGTCGACGATGAAATCGAATGTGCCGGCAGGCACGTCGGCTGCGCCAAACATGAACGGCATGTGGTCGTTGACCTGACCAATCACAACGACCGTCTGGCCCGCACGGCGCCGCTCATTGAGCATTGGCAGGAGGTCCACGGTGACATCGGGGTTGGTCCCGAGGCTGACGCGGCCGCCTGCGGCATCGGGACGCAGCGCAATCTGCTGCGTGATGACATTGGCTCCGGCCGCGGCGACGGTTCGCGCGACATGCGTGTAGTTGATGCTCGCGTAGGATTGCTGCGCGAGCGGCGCGCCGAGCCAGGCACCGGGCTCCATGAAGAACTCGCGCACCTGGATGTTTTGCGGCAGAGCGCCGGCATGGAGCGGCGCAAGCCATGCGGGGTCCGGCCCCGCGCCGAACACGCGTGCCGCCAGCGGCTCGACCAGGCGCCGTTCCAGTTCGCTCTTGCCGCGCGGCCGGGCCAGCGTGAGCCCGGTCAGTATCGTCAGGTCGATGGTGGGGTCGGCCGCCGCGCGCCGGTAAAACTCGTTGAGCAGCGCCACCGGCTTGCCGGCTCCGATCGGCGCGCACAGGACCACACGCGAACCGACGCGCGACAGAGTCTGTTCGACGCAGCCCACCACGTCGGCAAAGTAGCGCGGCAAACGCTCGTTCATCGGCGAGACTCTAGCGTATAGTTGCGTAATCCCGAGGGAATCATGCTTGAAAGCAACCCGCGCACCGGGGTCGTCGTGAACGAAGCGGGAAGCAATTCCACACCGATCCGCCTGAATCCGGGCCTGGATCCGCAGCTCATCTCACGCGTGTACCGCGCGACCGGCAGGGTGCACATACCGGATTTCTTTGAACCGACGACGGCCGCGCGTATTCATCACTGCATTGCCAATGAGACACCCTGGCAGTACGTGCTGTTCGACGGCAAGGAAAATCTGGAGATGACGGTGGCATCGCTGGCGGAACTCGCCGAAACCGATCGGGCGCGTGTGCTGACGGCGACCGATCGTGTGGCGACCCGGGATTTCTCCTACCGTTACGCCAATTTCCGCATCTTCGAGAACTGGGAGCGCGGATTGCACGGCGATTCTTTCCTGATGCGTGTGCTCGAGTTTCTCAATGGACCGGAATTCATCGCACTGATGCGCGGGGTCACCGGGGACGCCACGATCGACTATGCCGATGCGCAGGCGACCCTGTATCGCTCCGGCGATTTCCTGAGCTGTCACAACGACAACGTCGCGGGCAAGAACCGGCGCGTTGCCTACGTGCTGAATTTCACCCCGGAATGGCGGCCCGACTGGGGCGGGCTGCTGGCGTTCCCGGATCGTTTCGGGCATCTCTCCGAAGCGTATACGCCGGCATTCAACGCACTGAATCTGTTTCGCGTGCCGATGCTGCACTCGGTGACCCAACTTTCAAGTTTTGCTGCGGCCCCGCGCTACAGCATCACGGGTTGGCTGCGGCATCGGCCGGCACCAGCCTGAGATCGAACCGGACGCCGACCTCGTCGCCGATCCATTCGGTAGCAGACCATTCGCCCTGGCCGATGCCGAACTCGAGACGGCGCAGATCCGCCGTGCCTTTCATGGTCAGGCGCTTCGCGGCGGGTTTCAGTTCAAATCGCACGGTGGCCGGCCGGGTCACGCCACGCATCGTGAGGTCCCCGCTGGCGCGCCAGCCCTTGCCGTTTGGCTCGAATCGAGCGGCGTGAAAGACTGCCTCGGGAAAAGCCTCGATCCAGAAGAAATCGCGGCTGCGCAGTATCTCGTCGCGGTCTGCATCCTGGGTATTGACGCTGGCGATCGGCACCGTCACGTCGAGCTTGCCGCGGGCCGGATCCTTTGCATCGAATTCGAACCGGACCTTGAAGCGCTGGAACGCGCCGGTGAAGGTCGCGCCGGCCTGGGTCGCGGTGAACTTCAGGCTGCCGGCGCGCTGATCGCCCTGCCACGTACCCGCCAGGGCCACACCCGCATGGCAGCAGGCGATGCCCGCAAGCAGCAGGCGCGGGATCAGGACGGTCGCCAAGGCAGCATGCGTCTGAGCAATCCGTCGCGATCGATGAACTGGTGCTTCAACGCGGCGACGATGTGCAGGATCGTGAGCGCGATCAGCACATTCACAAGTGTCTCGTGAACCTCTTCCAGCAAGTGCTTGAACTCCCGGTCAGGAGCCACGAGATCGGGCAGCTGCGCCAGGCCGAACCAGCTGACGGGATAATTGGCCGCCGAGGACATCAGCCAGCCACTGATTGGCAGTGCGAACAGCAGCACATAGAACGCAGCATGGGTCAGGCGGGACGCGAGAAGCTGCCAGTTCGGCATCGGCATCGGTGCCGGCAGCCGGTCGATCAGCCGCCAGGTGAGGCGTATGACCGCGAGCGCGAGAATCGTGATGCCGACCGACTTGTGTCGGGCCAGCATGGCCAGCTTGTCCAGCCCGAGCGGGAGGTCATCGGCAACCTTGCCGAGCGTGACCTGTACGATCAGCAGGCCGACGATGACCCAGTGCAGGCTTTGCGCCACGAAACCGTAACGCACGGCGGAGTTTCGTGCAGGCATGATGTGTTGGAGAATACCGCGATGCGCAAGTTCCTGTTGCCGATTGTCGTGCTGGTGGCCGGCTGTGCCGCGCCGCCGCAGGTGCCGCCGTCCGCGGTGCCGCCGGCTACGCCGGTGGCCGCCGCGGCGCCGTTCGAAGCCTGGGAAGTCGTGACGTCCCGGATCGAAGTGCGAATCTACCGCGACGGGCCGATGCAGAAACTCGGGCACAACCACCTGATTACTTCGAATGCGCTCGCTGGCGTCATCGAGCTGCGCGAGCCGCGGACCGCAAGCGGATTCACGCTGCAACTGCCGCTTGATTCGCTGGTGGTGGACGATTCTGCGGCGCGGGCGCTGGCCGGCCCCGATTTTGCCAACCCGGTTCCTGAGAATGACCGCAATGCAACCAGGCGCAACATGCTGGGTGAGGCGGTGCTGGACGCAGCACGCCAGGCGCTGTTGCGATTGACGGTGGACAGCCTCACCGGCGGACCCGTGAATTTCGAGGCGCGCGTGCGCGTCGGTCTGCGCGGCGAGGAACGCCTGATCACCCTGCCACTGACCGTGAACTTCGACGGCGACCGCATGCAGGTCCAGGCGAACGTGCACCTGCGTCATGCCGATCTCGGTCTCGCGCCATTCACCGCGGCGCTCGGCGCACTGCGCGTGCGCGACGATTTCGAGGTCGAATGCCGGCTCGAGGCGAGGCGCAGCACGTGACTGCGATCCGCTTCCACGATCCGGAAGTCCGGATCTCCACGGCGCTCGCGGCGGCGCAGGTGGCGGTGCGCAATCCCGAGGTGACGTTGCGCGAGCTGTTTGCGCTGCTCGGCGAGCAGGGCCTGTTGGTCTTCTGTGGCGTGCTCGCGGCGCCGTTCCTGCTGCCGGTGACGCTGCCGACGATGAGCACGGTGTTCGGCACGCCGATGCTGCTGATCGGCTTCGCCGTGATGGTGAGTCGCGTGCCCTGGCTGCCGGCGCGGCTGCTCGATTACAAGATGCCGGCGGCGACCGTGCGGCAGGTTCTGGAGAAGGTCCGCGGCTGGGCGCTGCGCTTCGAGCACCTGGTGCGGCCGCGGCTGCTGGGCCTGACCGCCAACCCGACCATCAACGTGGTCAACGGCGCGTTGATCATCCTGGACGTGCCGCTGCTGATGGCGCCGCTGCCGCTGGTTCCGTTCGTCAACGCGGTGCCGGCGCTTGCGATCATCCTGCTGTGCTTTGGCATGGCCGAGCGCGATGGAGTCGTCATAGCGCTCGGCTATTTGGTGACGTTGCTATCGGCAGCCTATGTCGGTGGCCTGCTCGTGCTGGTGTTTTACGCGGGCATGCACTACGAGCAGGTGCTGGACATCGTGCGCGGCTGGTTCACTTAGCATTGATTTCCGCGAGCAGCGCCTTCCCGTCGTAGATCTTCTCGAGCGCAGTCCGGATGAAGGCCGGGTGCACGCCGATCGTGCGGTTCATCCGCTCGTCGAACCAGTAGCTGCCCGAGATCGAGTGGATGTTGCCATCGAATGCCAGGCCGACTATTTCGCCTTTGGCATTGAGCATCGGGCTGCCGGAATTTCCGCCGACGATGTCGTTGTTGGTGGTGAAGTTCGCCGGCGTCGTCATGTCGAGGCGGTCCTGCGCCGCCATCCAGCGCGCCGGGATCCTGAACGGCGGCTCGCCGGTTGCGCGCTCGAAGGCGCGTGACAGCTCGGTCCAAGGCCGCACTTCCTGGCCCTTCTCCGGCCAGCCCATCATCGCCCCGTAAGACAGACGCAACGTAAAGGTAGCGTCCGGATAGATGCTCGTGCCATACACGGCAAACCGCGCCTTCGCGATCGCTTCCTGACCGCGCTGCACCGGACCCTCGACCTGGTCCTCGAACTGCTTGCGCAAGTCGCGCGCATCCGGATCCACGACCGCGGCGAGGCGGATCATCGGATCCTGGCTCGCATCGATCGCGGTCTGGCCGCCCTCGAAGAGCGCGACGCGTGCCGCAGGATCCGCGAGCAAGCTGCCGCGGATCAGCTTCGACGCCAGCGCATCCGGCGAATCGTTGCCGAATACCTTGCGCACCAGCGCATCGTCGGGACCGAGCCATTCGCGCATGCGCTCGAGGGCAAACGACAGGCGCAGGACCTCGAAGTCCGGGTAGATCGGCGCCGCAGCCTGCAGGCCCTGCCGCACTGCGGGCAGGCGCGCATCGGTGAACTCGGCGAGACGCGCCTCGTTCGGCTTGGCGCGCTCGGTCGCCGCGCGCACCAGCGTGCGCGCATAGCCGAACAGCATGCTGTTGAATGCGGCGCCGCCCTCGATGAACGTGTGCGGCACGAGAATGTCGCGCCACTTGCGCTGCGCGTCTGCGATCTCCTGCCACGCGCCGGCAGAAGTGGCGAGCGCCGGGTTCGCGGCGACCGCATCCCTGAGGGCTTGCTCCCTGGCGGTGGCGGCTTCGAGCAGGGCCGGATCGAGCAGCGCGTCGAACTGCTTGCGCCGCACCTTGATCGAGTTCTCGACCGAGTTCAGGTAGGCCTCGGCCGTGCGCCGCGGCTCCTCGCCGGTCTTGGAATATTGCAGCATCCGCCCGCGCAGTTCCGAGAACCGCATCAGCCAGAACGGCATGAACGTGGTGCGCTGCGTTTCGAGTTGCGCCCCGGTCAGCAGCCGGTCGGTGTTGCCGGGGTGGCCGGAGACGAACACGGCGTCGCCCGGATCCGCGCCGTCCCAGTCGAAGCGCAGGCGATTCGGCGTTTTCGCCGGCTTGCCATTCTCATAGACGCGCAGGATGGACATGTCGAGGCACCAGCGCGGGAACTGGAAATTGTCCGGGTCGCCCCCGAACGACGCGATGTCCTTGTCGGGCGCGAACACCAGGCGCACGTCTTCATAGCGCCGGTACTTGTAGAGCCAGTACTGGCCGCCCTGGTAGAGCGACACGCGCTCGCACTTCAATGCACCACCCTTCGATTTCGCCGCAGCCTCTTCGCAGGCCTGCTCGAGCTTCGTCAACTCGCGCCGGCGCGCCTCGACCGCCGCGTCCGCCGCGAGCCCTGCGGTCGCTGCCACGACCCTGGCAGTCACGTCCTCGGTGCCGAGCAGCACCGAAATGGAATCTTCCTGGCAGCGAAGTTCCGCCTCGCGCGAGCCCGCAAGAAAGCCGTTGCCGAGCAGGTCGGTCTCGGGCGTGGAGTTCTGCGCGATGCAGTCCTCGGCGCAGTGGTGATTGGTCAGGATCAGGCCTTCGCCGGAGATGAACGAACCGGTGCAGCCGCCGTCCAGGCGTACAGTCCCCAGGCGCACTCGGTCGAGCCAGGAGGAATCGAGCGTGACGCCGTATTTTTCGGCGATGGCCACGCGCGGCGGATTGTCGAAGGTCCACATGCCCTCGTCAGCCGCGGCCGCAAACGACGCCAGAGCGGCCAGGGCCGCAATAGAAACACGCTTCATTCGGAACTCCCGTGCATCCGCAGGACCGCCAGGGGCGGCGAAGCGCGTATGGTACCGGTTAGACGGCGCTCGCGGACAGCGTGACCCACGGGTCGGCGCAACGGAAGGGCTGTTCATCGTGCCGCGTCACCCGCGGCTGCAGGGCGCGATTCAGTCGACCGTGGTCAGCAGCAGTTGCGTGCCTTCGGGTGCGATCAGCAGGCGATGCCGCGCGGGATCGAGATTGCCAGGCGGCCTGCGTGCGAACTCGATGCCGGCTTTCGCGAGATTCGCGATGCGTTCCGGCATCGCGGGGTCCGTGAACAGCAGCGACGGGCGCTGCATTGCACCCGTCTGCAACAGCGCGATGTTCAGTGAATCGCTGGTCAGGCCGACATGCGGATACGGCTCGTCGCCTTCCTCGGCCGGCACGAACCCGAGCTGCTCCCAGAACTTCACCGCCTGTTGGACGTCGGCGACCGGCAATGCGAATTCCTCGAACCAGCCGAGCCGCGAGGTTTCGCCCGGCGCGCGCTGCGATGGAGAATAGGTGCGCGCCTCGAGCAGGCGGATCATCTGTCCACCCGGAGTCTCGAGACTTGCTTCGTTGAAGACGTCGCTGCCAAGGCGGCGCTCGTGGATGTCGATGCCAAGGCCTTCGATCTCGGGCAGGTGCCGCCGCAGGTCTGGCAGCACGAATGCGGGCAGCGGCGACTGCAGCAGCTCGCGCTGGTGCAGGCCGATCGCCAGCCGGCCGTCGGTGACGACGGCGTAGGGATAAGGCCAGGCCTCGCCCGTCGTGACCTGCGTGAAACCGAGCTGCTCGTAGAACGCGAGCGACGCAAGCACATCGGGCGCATGCACGCTGATCTCGTGGAAGCGCCCGATCATCGCGTATTCGCCGTCGCGGCGCGGCCGGCGACGAGCCGCGCCAGGCCATCGGCATATGCGGCGCTGTCATTGAGCGCGGGGACGTAATCGAAACGCTCACCGCCGGCGGCGAGGAAAGTGTCGCGGCCGCGCATCGCGATCTCTTCCAGCGTTTCGAGGCAATCTACGGCAAAGCCCGGGCAGGCGACGACCAGGTGGCGCACGCCCTGTGCGGCCAGTTCAGAGAGCCGCTCCTCGGTGTAAGGCCTGAGCCAGCGCTCGCCTCCGACCCGCGACTGGAAGGAAAGCGACCAATCCTGCGCCCGCAATCCGAGCCGCTCCACGACGCGGCCCGCGGTGGTCCGGCACTGCGACTCATAGGGATCGCCCGCATCGACGTAGCGCTGCGGCAGGCCGTGGAACGAGAACAGCAGGTGTGCGCCGGTCCCGCCGAGATGCGGGGCGATGGAATCGGCCACGGTGGCGATGTGGTTGGCGTCGTCGTGGTAGTTGTCGATGCGGAGTTGTTCCGGCTTCCAGTCCAGGGCCTTGAGCGCCGCCTCGACGCGGTCGAATACCGATGCGGTTGTAGTCGCCGAATATTGCGGATAAAGCGGCAGCACGATCACGCGTTGCACGCCCGCGGAACGGAGTTGCTGCAACGCCGTAGCGATGGAGGGCTTTCCGTAGGTCATCCCGATGGCGACCGCAGCAGGATCCGGAAGCAGTTCGCCGAGCCGGCGTTCGAGCGCGGCGGCGAGCGAGCGCGTGTTGACCAGGAGCGGCGAGCCCGCGGCAGTCCAGATCTCGCGATAGGCGCGTGCGCTCCGCCTGGGGCGGATCTGCAGGATCACGCCGTAAAGGATCGGCAGCCACAACAGGCGCGGCAGGTCCACCACGCGCGGATCCGACAGGAACTCAGCCAGGAAACGCCGCACGGCCGCGGGTGTCGCGGCATCCGGCGTGCCGAGATTGGCGACCAGGACACCTGTTGTTACGGCCATGCCGCGACGATACCCGACGTCCCACAAAAAGGGGACGTTACCCTTTTCTCATACAGGAAAAGGGTAACGTCCCCATTAAAAGAAACGGCGGCCGGAGGATGGACCACCGGCCGCCGAATCACGCATCGATCGTCAGAATCAGAACGCGAAACGCACGCCCGCCAGGATGGTGTTGGCGTCGTCGGCCATCTCGTACTCGGCTCCCACGGCGAAGTTCTCCGTGAAGAAGTAACGACCACCAACCGCGACCGAGGTGTCGTCGGATCCGCCGCCGAAATCGCGGTGAATCACGTGGCCTTCGAGTTCGAAGCCATCGGCCACGCGGCCACGGATGCCCGCGGACACGAGATAGCCGTCGTCGTCGATGGAAAACCCGCCGGATGAAGCATCGGCCTGGATGTAGCCGGCACGGCCGACCAGATCGACGTTCTCGGAAATGCCGAAACGTCCACCGAGGCCGACCGCGTACTGATCGACGTCGACGCCAGAGACCTGCTGATTCGAGTATTCGGCGAATGCAAAGAAGTTCTCAGCAAAGCCGATCGAGCCGCGCAGGCCGAAACCGTCGGCGGTTGGGCCGTTGTCGATGTCGGTGCTGAGCCAGCCGAGGTCGACATACGAATAGCTCATGTCCTCGGCCTGGGCCGCGAGCGGAGCTGCCGCCAGCAGCAGGGTGCCAACCATGGCATTCACGATCTTCATGATCTGATTTCCTTTGTAAGTGAGGGATCCTGATGCACGCACGGCTGCCTCTGGGGGAGGTTGCCGCTGACGTGTAGAGAGGGGTCCACAAGCCATGCGTGCAGTTGTCAGACCGCGCCATTGTGGACGAGTTCCGGCCAGATTAGAAGCGCTATCAGGTCACAGAAAAGCAATATAAAACAAATACTTAATAGATATTGCAATCACAAAAAATTTGTGGTTTTTTTGCACTGCACTTTTTGTTGTTGGATAACACTGGTCGGGCAGCGGAGCAATCGACGGCCGCGAATGGCGCTATGAAACTCCGCCGACGCAGACGTACTTGATCTCGGTGTAGTCGAGCAGCCCGTACTTCGAGCCTTCGCGGCCAGTGCCCGATTCCTTGACGCCGCCGAACGGCGCGACTTCGGTCGAGATGATCCCGGTATTGAGCCCGACGATGCCGCACTCGAGCGCCTCCGACACGCGCCAGGAGCGCGCGAGGTCGCGTGTGTAGACATAGGCTGCCAGCCCATACTCCGTGTCATTCGCCATAGCGATGGCTTCTGGCTCCGAATTGAAACGGAAACAAGCCGCGACCGGCCCAAAGGTTTCCTCACGCGCGACCATCATGGCGGTCGTGACGCCGGTCAGCACGGTCGGCTCGAAGAACGTGCCGCCGAGCGCGTGACGATGGCCGCCGGTCACGACCACAGCACCTTTCGAGGTCGCATCGGCGACATGTTCTTCGACCTTTTTCAGTGCGGCTGCATCGATCAGCGGTCCCAGATCGGTCGCACCGGCGAGACCGTCGCCAACGCGAAGCTTCGAAACGGCGGCCACCAGCTTCTGCGTGAAGGCTTCGTAGACACTCTCCTGCACCAGCAGCCGGTTCGCGCAGACGCAGGTCTGGCCGGTATTGCGGTACTTGGAGGCGATCGCGCCCGCAACCGCGGCATCGAGATCGGCGTCCTCGAACACGATGAACGGCGCGTTGCCACCAAGTTCGAGCGACACCTTCTTCATCGTTTTCGCGCACTGTGCCATCAACAGTTTGCCGATCTCGGTCGAGCCGGTGAACGAGAGCTTGCGCACGCGCGCATCGCCGGTCAGCACGCCGCCAATCTCGCGCGCGGGACCGGTGATCACGTTCAGCACGCCCGGTGGGATGCCGGCACGATGTGCGAGTTCGGCGAGCGCGAGCGCGGAGTAGGGCGTCTGTGTCGCCGGCTTGCAGATCACGGTACAGCCGGCGGCGATGGCCGGCGCTACCTTGCGTGTGATCATCGCCGCGGGGAAATTCCACGGCGTGATCGCGGCGACCACACCGACCGGCTGGCGCAGCACCAGGATGCGCTTGTCGGCCTGGTGGCCTGGAATGATGTCGCCATAGACACGCTTAGCTTCCTCGCCAAACCATTCGACGAAGGACGCGGCATAGGCTATCTCGCTGCGCGATTCCGCGAGCGGCTTGCCTTGCTCGGCGGTCATCAACACGGCGAGGTCATCCTGGTTTGCCATGATGAGTTCAAACCAGCGGCGCAGGATGGCGCTGCGTTCCTTCGCGGTCTTCGCGGCCCAGGCCGGAAATGCCTGGTATGCGGCGGCGACAGCGGCCCCGGCGCCCGCCGCATTGATCGCGGGGATCGTGCCGAGTTGCTGGCCCGTTGCAGGATTGGTCACGGGAAGCTTCGCGCTGCCCGCGGCATCCACCCACGCGCCATTGACGTAGCACTGCTGGCGGAAGAGCGAAGGATCCTTGAGTTTCATCATGTCGCCTTCACGACGCGCTGATCGATTGCGCCGAAGATGGAAGCGCCGCCGGCATCGAACATCTCGATGCGCACGCGATCGCCGAACGAAAGAAAGGGTGTCACCGGCCGGCCCTGGTCGAGTGTTTCCAGCATGCGCCGCTCCGCGAGGCAGGTCGAGCCTTGCGCGCGGTCGCGATTCGAGACCGTGCCCGAGCCGACGATCGCACCGGCGCGGAGGCGGCGGGTCTTCGCCGCGTGTGCAATCAGTTGCCCGAAATCGAAGGTCATGTCGACACCGGCGTTCGGTCGGCCAAAGAGTTCGTCATTCAAGTGCACTGTGAGCGGCAGGTGAACTTTGGCATCGTGCCACGCACCGCCCAGTTCATCGGGCGTCACGGCGACTGGCGAAAACGCGGTCGCTGGCTTCGACTGATAGAAACCGAAACCCTTGGCGAGCTCGTTCGGGATCAGGTTCCTGAGCGACCAGTCGTTCACCAGCATCACCAGCACAATGTGGCGACGCGCCGCGGCTGCATCCGCTCCCATCGGTACGTCGTCGGTAACGACTGCGACCTCGCCCTCAAGGTCGATGCCCCAGTCTTCGCTGCCGAACGGCACATCGGCAGTTGGCGGCAGCAGGTCGTCGGAGCCGCCCTGGTAGACCAACGGATCGGTCCAGAAGGATTCGGGCAGCGTCGCGCCGCGCGCCTTGCGCACCAGTTCGACGTGATTGACATAGGCGCTGCCGTCCACCCAATGAAAACTCCGTGGTAGCGGCGCAAGAACCGCCGCAGGATCGAACGCGAAATCCTGCGCGCGCCCGGCCTCGAGCTCACGCGCAAGTGCCGCAAGCGCAGGCGCGACCCGGGCCCAGTCGTCGAGTGCCGCCTGCAGTGTCGGCGCGACCGCCGCTGCCAAGGCGGCCCGGTGCAGATCGCGGCTGACGACTACCAACCGCCCGTCGCGGCTGCCGTCGGCCTGCGTCGCAAGTTTCATTTTGCGGCGCCTTTCCAGCTGTCCACGTAGCCCGCCCATTCCACCTGCGCGGCGGCGGGATCAATCTCGAGGGCGTCGCGCGTATCCACCATCACCGCGTACTCATCGGTCGCGGGTTTGGACTGCACCAGCATGCGCGCCAACGCCTTCGGATGCGGGCCGTGCGTGAAACCGGCGGGATGCAGCGTCACCATGCCCGGATGGATACTGTCGCGGCTGAAGAAATCGCCCGCGTGGTAGAAGATGGCTTCGTCGTAGTCGTCGTTGTTGTGGAAGAACGGGATCTTGATCGCGCCCGAATCGGTCTCGAACGGCCGCGGCACAAAGGTGCAGACTACAAAGCGGTTGCCGACGAAAGTCGTGTGCGCCGACGGCGGCAGGTGATAGCGATGGCTCATCAGCGGGCGGATGTCACGCACATTGATGCGGCATACCGACAGCTCGCCGTGCCAGCCGATCGCATCGAGCGGGTTGTACGGAAACGTGACGGTTGAAACGGCATTGCGGCGCTTGATCGCGACTCGCCAGGCCTTCTCATCCTGCTGTGCCAGGAAAGCCTCGTCCACGCGCGGCGCGTCCAGCATCGCCGGATCAAAGATCGCCTGCCCGCCGAGCAGGCCCTTGTCCGGCAGCAGGTAGGAGGCGTTGGTCGCCTCGACCATCAGGATTGCCGTGGGCTCCGCGCATTCCAGCCGCCACATCGTGCCGCGCGGCAGCACGATGTAATCGCCCGCCTCGAATGCCAGGTGTCCGAAATCGCAGAACAGCTCGCCATGCCCCTGGTGCACGAACAAGAGCTCGTCGCCGTCGGCATTGCGAGCGAGGGCATCCATCTTTCCTGCGACGCGCCAGAAGCGGATCCGGCAATGCGCGTTGTGCATGACCGCGGCGGCAGACCACGGGTGCGCCGTGACCGCATCGAGTCTGGTCAGGTCGAAGGCATGGGGTGAGAGCGGTCCTTCAAAGGACGACCAACCGGTCGGCGGGTGGCGGTGGTGAAAGAACGCCGCCGGGCCGAAGAATCCTTCCTTGCTCATTTCGCGCTCAAAGGTGCCGGGCGGCAGGTCGCAGTGCGCCTGACGGGACGCGGTACCCTCAATGCGGGAGTGGCCTATATAGCGTTTCATCTGCTCAATTTAGTTTCATCTGCAACTAATAGCAAGTTGGGAGCAAGTTGGGGACTGTCCCCATTTCCGCGCAGCGAAAAAGGGGACAGGCCCCACTTAGCCAGCCACGATGATCGTTCCATGATGGCCGTCACGCCCATGCCGCCCGCGGTGCACACCGAGATCAGGCCGCGGCCCGAGCCACGTTCCGCCAGCAGCTTGGCGAGCGTCGCGACGATGCGTGCGCCAGTCGCCGCGAATGGGTGACCGACTGCGACCGAACCGCCCTTGACGTTGAGCTTGGCACGTTCGATCGAGCCGAGTGGCGCGGAAAGTCCGAGCCGCTCGCGGCAGAACTGCGGCGATTCCCAGGCTTTGAGCGTGCACAGCACCTGCGCCGCAAAGGCCTCGTGGATCTCGTAGAAATCGAAGTCCTGCAGGCGCAGCCCGGCATCGGCCAGCATCCGTGGCACGGCGTAGGCGGGCGCCATCAGCAGGCCCTCGCCGCCGACGAAATCGACTGCCGCCGCTTTGCCATAGGTCATATACGCCTGAATCGGCAGTCCACGCGAATTCGCCCAGTCCTCGCTCGCGAGCAGCACGCTCGCGGAGCCGTCGGTCATCGGCGTGCTGTTGCCGGCGGTCAGCGTCCCATCCGCGGCAAACGAGGGCTTGAGTTTCGCGAGCTTCTCGAGGCTGGTGTCGGCGCGGACATTGTTATCGGCCGCAACACCGAGATACGGCACGACCAGATCCGACATGAATCCTTCGGCCCAGGCGCGGGCCGCGCGCTGGTGGCTCTGGAAGGCCAGTTCATCCTGTTCGGCACGCGTGATTTTCCAGGTGCGTGCCATCTGTTCGGCGTGCTGGCCCATCGACAGCCCGGTGCGTGGCTCGCCGGTGCCCGGATACGAGGGCTTGAAATGGCGCGGCCGCAGGCCGAGAAAGGGCTTGATGCGCTCGCCGAAACTGCGTGCGCGGAACACCCGCAGCATCAGTTGCTGATACTCGCGCCCGAACACGATCGGTGGGTCGCTGACCGTGTCCACGCCGCCGGCGATGCCGGCGTCAATCTGGCCGAGCGCGATCTTGTTGGCGATTGCGATCGCGGCCTCGATGCTGGTGCCGCACGCGCGTTGCACGTCGAGTCCCGGCGTCTCGGGCGACAGGCCGGAATCAAGTAGCGCTTCGCGCGCGAGATTCCACTGGCTCGAATGCTTCATCACCGCGCCGGCGATGACATCGCCGAGCCGCACGCCCTTGAGCGAAAACCGGTCCACCACGGCCTTGAGCGAGGTCGTGAGCATCTGCTGGTTACCGACGCTCGCATAGGCGCCGTGGGCGCGCGCGAACGGAATGCGTGCGCCGCCGATGACAGCGACACGACGGGGTACTGATCCGACCAGCATGGGGGTTCTCCGGTGAAGGCGGGACTGGGTTGCGTTCCGGTAGAATGCCAGCATCCACACGGGCCCGCCACGGCGCGCCACCCGGTGCCTCATGAGCGAACCCGGCAGCTTCCGCAAGGCTTTTCCAGTTGATTCGCGCGCGATCCTGCGGCTCGCGGGGCCGCTCGTCGTCAACAACCTGGTGCTGGCCGGCATGATGCTGACCAACACCGTCGTGGCGGGCCGGCTCGGGCCGGAACCGCTCGCCGGTGTCGCGGTCGGCGGCAGTTACTACCAGGCGTTCTGGCTGTTCGGACTGGGCGTGCTGATGTCCATTTCGCCGTTGGCCGCGCATGCCTACGGCGCGGGGCGGGATATCGAAGTCGGGCGGCGATTCCGCCAGGGCATCTGGCTCGCGCTGATGCTCGCGGTGCCGCTGGTAGGCGGGCTCGCCTGCGTCGAGCCGCTGCTGCGCTGGTTCGGCACCGATGCGCGCGCGATTCCGCACGCGGCCGGCTATGTCTATGCGATGTGCTTCGGCATGCCGGCGATGCTGGTGTTCCTCGCACACCGCTACACCAGCGAGGGCATCGGCTGGACCCGGCCGGTGATCTACACTGCGCTGGTCGGCCTCACGACCAACATCACGGCCAACTGGCTGTTCACGTTGGGCGGCCTCGGCATTCCGTCGCAGGGTGCGACCGGTTGTGGCATCGCGACCGCGCTCGCCTGCTGGGCCATGCTGATGACCATGCACCTCTATCAGCGCCGCCACGCGATTTACCGGCGCTTCGGCCTGTTCGAGCGCTTCGAGCGGCCGGACCCGGCGGCGTTGCGGGAAATACTGTCGCTCGGCCTGCCGATCGCCGGCTCGGTCGTGTCGGAAGGTGCGCTGTTCGTGGTGGCGGCGCTGCTGATGAGCACGCTCGGCACTGAGATCGTCGCGGCGCACCAGATCGCGATCAGCTATGCCTCGCTGATGTTCATGATTCCACTGTCGCTGCACTCGGCAACGACCATCCATGTCGGCCACCAGGTCGGCCGTGGCAACATTACCGCCGGACGCGATGCGGGCTGGAACGGCATCGTGATGTGCGGCATTATCATGGCGCTGTCCTCGCTCGTGCTCCTGGTCGCGCGCGACGGCATTGCCGCGGCTTTTACCTCGGACCCGGAGGTGCGCGCGCTGGCTGCATGGCTGCTGCTGTTCGTGGCCGTGTTCCAGATTCCGGACGGTCTGCAAGTCGGCGCGGCGGGAGCGCTGCGCGGCTTCAAGGATGCGCACGTGCCGATGGCATTGAACTTCACTGCTTACTGGCTGATCGGATTTCCTGCTGCGTGGTGGTTTGGCATTCACGAGGGAGTCGGACCGTCGGGAATCTGGGCCGGACTGATCGCAGGGCTGGTCGTGTGCGCGGTGTTCCTGATCTGGCGCTACCAGCGCGTCTCGCATCCGCGCGCCTCCGCTCTGCCATAGGACGAACGTGCGGAACATTCCCAGACTGCTGCTGGTCACGACGCTGCTGTTGGGCAGCTGCACGCCATTGCCGCCACCCGCAACACCGGCGGCGCAACTCGAGCGCCTGGTCGAGGCGTACTTCGACGAGTATCTGGCGCTGAATCCGACCACGGCGACCGACATCGGCGACTACCGCTTTGACGAGCGGCTCGAACTGTCGGCGACACCGGAATACGAATCTGCCTCGATCGCGCTCGAGAACCGCTATCGCGATGCGGTCGCCGCGATCGATCCGGAATCGCTCGATGCGGCCTCGAGCCTGACCCGCGAGATGTTCCTGTACAACCGCAATCGGGAAGGCGAGCGCAATGGCTTTCCGCGACGGCTGTTGCCGATCAGCCAGTTCGATGGCGGCATGGCGACCGGACTCGCTTTTTATGGCGCCGGCACCGGTTCGCAACCCTTTGCGACGGTCGCAAACTACGACCGCTGGCTCACGCGTGCTGCGCAGTTCCCGCAATGGGTCGACACGGCGATCGCC
Organism: Gammaproteobacteria bacterium; assembly: GCA_031403675.1. Classification (GTDB taxonomy): domain Bacteria; phylum Pseudomonadota; class Gammaproteobacteria; order Steroidobacterales; family Steroidobacteraceae; genus SCUD01. The sequence continues at coordinate 40,789 of JANNTO010000066.1, forward strand.
GCGATGCGGGAAGGCATGGAGCAGGGCGTCGTGCATCCGCGCATCGTGATGGCGAAAGTCGTGCCGCAACTCGATGCCCTGATCGCGATTGAGACGGAGAAAAGTATCTTCTACGGTCCGGTCGGGTTGATGCCGCAGGACTGGCCAGAGGCGGAGCGTACGCGGCTGGAATCCGCGCTCACGCGCCTCATCGTGGATCAGCTCAATCCAGCATATCGCAAGCTCCGCGATTTCATCCGCGACGAATACCTGCCAGCCTGCCGCGACACGGTCGGCTGGTCGGGCCTGCCGGACGGCGCTGCCTGGTACGCAAGCGAAGTGCGCCGCCAGACGACGACCCGCCTTACACCCGCGGAAATCCACGACCTCGGACTCGCCGAAGTTGCGCGCATTCGCAGCGAGATGGCAGGCGTGATGCGCGAGGTCGGATTCAAGGACACGCTCGCGGATTTTTTCCGCTATGTGCAGGAGGAACCGGCGTTCCATTTTCAGCGCTCCGCGGACCTGCTGGCCGCGTTCCGCCGCGTCAAGAAGCAGATCGACGCCGAACTGCCGCGGCTCTTTGCCGTAATGCCGAAAGCGGACTACGAAGTCCGCGTGGTCGAGGCGTTTCGCGCGGCGTCCGCCGCCGGCGGCTCGTATCAGGGACCGTCGGCCGACGGCAGCCGTCCCGGCATCTTCTTCGTCAACACCTACAACCTGAACGCACAGCCGATCTACGGCATCGAAACACTGTCGCTGCATGAGGCCGCGCCGGGGCATCACTTCCAGGTGTCGATCCAGCAGGAACTCATCGGCATGCCGCGTTTCCGGCGCTTCGAGGGCAATGTCGCCTACAGCGAAGGCTGGGCGCTTTATTCGGAATCGCTCGGCCGCGAACTCGGGCTCTTCGCCGATCCGATGCAATGGTACGGGCGCCTGTCCGACGAGATGCTGCGCGCGATGCGCCTGGTCGTGGACACGGGAATGCATGCGCAAGGCTGGAGCCGCGAACGTGCGATGCGCTACATGCGGGACAATAGCTCGCTCGCCGACAGCGACATCGAAGCCGAGGTGGAACGCTACATCGTCTATCCGGCCCAGGCGCTCGGCTACAAGATCGGGGATCTGCGCATCCAGGCGATGCGTCGCGAGGCAGAAGCGGATCTTGGCAACCATTTCGACGTGCGCGCATTCCACGCACAGGTGCTGATGGACGGATCATTGCCGCTCGACGTGCTGGAAGCGAAGATCGACCGCTGGATCGAGACCCAGCGCTGAGCATCCTCAGAGTTCGAGCAGAAAATGCTGGTCGCAGCCGCGGTGGCCGCTCGTGCCGAGCGGCCCGCACAGTTTCGTGAAACCTACCTTCAGATAGAGCTTCCGCGCGTCATCCATGCCGGTGAGTGTTTCGAGGTAGCAGCGCCGGTAGCCGCGTCCGCGCGCCGCGTCGAGGCAGCGCCGCAACATCTGCTCGCCGTAACCACGTCCGCGCGCCACGGGCAGCAGATACATCTTGCGCAGTTCGCAGACCTCGGCTCCCGCGCCCGCGAGCGGGGCGATTCCGCCGCAGCCCTGGACCTGGCCGTCGACATCGAGCACGAAGTAGGCGGAGCGCACGCCGTCATAGGCCGCGGACATGGCGGCCACTTCAGGATCGCTGCTGGAATAACCTGAACCGCTCGCGCCGAAACTCGCCATGACCTCGCGGATGATGACCGCAACTGCGGCATCGTCGGCGGCGCGTATCGGGCGTATCAGCGGTTCAGTCACCCGGGGAATAGTAGCCGTGGCCGAGCGTCTCGACATCGACCAGCAGGCCGTCCTCGAACTTGAGCCGGCGCATCAGCTTGTTGGGGCCGAGGTTGTAGGTCCAGTACTCGACCGGAATCGGCACCGGCTCATAGGAAGTGTAATAAGGGCGGCCCCGATACCAGCGGATCGGCCGCTGCATCACTTCGCTGCGCCGAACCGAACTCGGCGCGCCGCAAAGTGCCTCGACCTTGTCGGTGCTGTCGCCGTCGGTGACGAGTTTGCTGCCGCAGCGAAACGAATCGGCGGCCGCGCCGTCGGCCCAGAGCAGGGCGGCGGCCAGCATCAGAATCGTGGCGGTCTTGCTCTGCATGGCTCCAACATGCCTTGCGGCAGGTGAATGGCGGCTGAAAGTCCCGGCACCTCCAATTTACGCCCGCTGTGCCTTCGGACCAAGCCAACTCGACTTAAGTTTGCCCGCGGCCGCAGAATGGCCCGACTGATGCCTACGCCACATCTTGATCGCCAGTTCGAACGCCGTCTCGCAGGGCTGGTCAATGCCCGCGAGCGCGGTGTGCTGACCGGCGGACTCAAGGGGGTCGAGCGCGAGGCGCTGCGGGTCACGCCGGAGGGCCGCATTGCGCAGTCGCCACATCCGTCGACGCTTGGTTCGGCGCTGACCCACCCGCATATCACCACCGATTACTCGGAAGCGCTGATCGAGCTCGTGACGCCGCCATTCGAGCAGGCCTGGGAGCTGTCGCAGTATCTCTGCGACATCCATCAGTTCGTCTATCGTCATCTCGGCGACGAACTGTTGTGGGTCACGAGCATGCCCTGCGTGCTGGGTGGCGACCCCGAGATTCCGATCGCGCGCTTCGGCAGTTCGAACATCGGGCGGATGAAGCACGTGTATCGCGTCGGTCTGGGCCTGCGCTACGGGCGCGTGATGCAGGCGATCTCGGGCGTGCATTTCAATTACTCGTTCCCGCAAAAATTCTGGCCGGTGTTGCAGGCGGTCGAGGAATCGAAGCTGACCGGCCGGCCCTTCGTGGACGATGCCTATTTCGCGCTGCTGCGGAATTACCGCCGTTTCGGCTGGCTGATCCTTTATCTGTTCGGCATTTCACCGGCCGTGTGCCGCTCGTTCTTTGCGGGCCGCGACGTGCCGGCCGGTCTCGAGCCGCTCGGCAAGGGAACGCTGGTCGCGCCACATGCCACCTCGCTGCGCATGAGCGATCTCGGTTATCGCAATACGAACCAGGCAGGCGTGGAGATCTCGGTCAACAGCCTCGATGAGTACCTGCGTGATCTGAGCCGTGCCGTGAACATTCCGCATCCCGACTATGAACGTATCGGCGTGAAAGTCGATGGCGAATACCGGCAGCTCAATACCAATCTGCTGCAGATCGAGAATGAGTACTACAGCTTCATCCGGCCGAAACGCGTCGCGCGTTCGGGCGAACGGCCATCCCAGGCACTGGCGAGGGGAGGCGTGCAGTACGTCGAGGTTCGCGCCCTCGACGTCAGCGCGTTCGATCCGGTAGGCGTCAACGAGAGCAAGCTGCGCTTTCTG
>JANNTO010000067.1:0-8217 GCA_031403675.1 Gammaproteobacteria bacterium
CGGTTGACATTGGCGAATCGCGCCCGGTACAGCGGATGCCGGCTGTCGAAGTACAGCGATGAGGGCTCGCTGCGTATCTCGATGCGATTGAAGTATCGCTCGATTGAGTAAATGCGCGCATCGAAGTGGGCACCGCGGAAAGAGCCGGCTTCAGGCAGGGCGTCCAGCACGTGCAGGAAGTGGATGTATTCCTTGCCGAGCTGTGCCTTTCTCAACTGCAGGTACAGCGCGCCGGTTTCCTGGTTCTGATACAGCCCGAAGAGGCCGGGAGACACGGTCGTGTCTTTCAGCAGCTCGGCGACGGATTTCTTCTCCTCGACCTCGGTCTTGCCGGCGGCCGCGGCCTTGTCTGCGGCTGCGGTCGGCTCTGCCGCGTGGGCACCTGCAAATTGCATCAGCAGCAGTGCGGCAAGTATTCGGGTCAGCCAGGACGAGAATGCGGTCATCATGTTCACTCCGTGGGGGTCGTGGATCGCGGACCTTGCCTTGACCGTTGCCGGTCGGCACCCGCGACCTTGTTCAGGCGGCAAGTCTCGCATCCATCGAGAGGTCCGCGCGCAGTACCTTGCTGATCGGGCAGTTGAGCTTCGCCTTGGTGGTGGCCTCCTCGAACTTTCCGCGATCGGCACCCGGCGCATTGACGGTCACGTCGAGATGCACTTTCGTAATCGTAAATCCGCTCTCGAGTTTCTCGAGCGTGACCGTCGCGATCGTCGCGATGCGATCAGGCCGGATGCCGGCTTCGCCGAGAATCAGCGACAGGGCCATCGTGAAGCAACCGGCATGCGCAGCAGCGAGCAGTTCCTCGGGATTGGTCCCGGGTGCGCCTTCGAATCGCGTACCGAACGAATAAGGTGTAGCCGAAAGCACCTTGCTCTCGGTTGAAAGCGTCCCTTTGCCGTCCTTCAGACCGCCCTGCCAGGTGGCAGATGCTTTGCGTTGCATGGTTTTACTCCGGGTTCCGCCCTGCGCGTCGTGTAGCCAGATAGTAATGCCACAGGAGCCGCGCCGCGACCGAGCGCCACGGCGCCCAATCCGCGCTGATCTCCTGTTGCAGCCGGGCATCGGGCCGGGCAGGGAGCCCTTTGACCTCGTGCAAGGCGACCGCAAGTGCGAGGTCGCCGACCGGCCAGACGTCGGGCCGGCGTAGCGCCATCAGGTAATAGATGTCCGCGCTCCAGGGTCCGATACCGCGCAGCGCAAGCAGGGTGGCGCGGCCGGCCGGATCCGGTGCGCGCGCCACATCGGCAAGCCGCAGGCTGCCATCCAGCACCGCATGCGCAAGACCGTGGCAATACGCGGCTTTCTGACGTGTCAGTCCAAGTCCGTGCAGACGTGAAATGCCGCAGCCGACCACCGTTTCCGGCGTCATGCCGCCGAGGCGGTCGCGCACGCGTCGATAGAGACTGCGCGCGGCGACGATCGACACCTGCTGCTCGAGCACAATGTGGACCAGGGTTGCGAAGCCGGGTCGTCGCGCCCACATCGGCGGCAGGCCGTTTCGCGCCAGCAGCTTGGCGAGGTCGCGATCCCGGCGTGCCAGCGCGCGCACCGCAGCAGCAAGCGACGCATGCGTCAGGGCGCGGGGTGGCGCAGGAGGGCTTGGCACAATGCTTGCTCGATCCGGCTCAGCCTGGCGTCAGTCGGCCAGGTAGTACTCGACGGTCGAGACAACGCGCACTTTCTTGATGTGCGGAGTCGTGCTGTCGCGATCCTCGATCGAAAACTGTCCCTGCTGCGCGGAGCGGATCTTGCCGAGCCCGCTTTGCGAGTCGGCCGCGAACTTCTCCGCGACCGCGCGCGCGTTCTTGGTTGATTCCTCGATCATCTCGGGCTTGAGCGCGGCGAGGCCCGAGTACACGAACTGCGTCTGGTTCTGATAGCCCTCGCCTGACAGCGCCACCCCCCTTTTGCCGAGTGTGATGACGTCCTGCATCGCCTTGCGCACGGTCTCGACGTCCTTCGAAAATACCGTCACCGTCGAACTGCCGGTGTAGCGATAGAGGATATCGCGATTGTCGCCATAGCTTTGCGCATGCCGATCGTTGACCGCGGGCGGCGACGTGGTAATGGCCTCGCGCGCGATGCCGTGACCCACAAGGAATTCCACGATCTGGGCGTTCTTGCGCTGGATCGTCTCGAACAGGCCATTCAGGTCGTTGCTCGCCTCCTGAATCGTGAGTGGCCAGATCGCGATGTCGGCCGGCACTTCGCGCTCCGATAGTCCCTTGACTGCCACAGTGCGCTCGAGCGACTTGACCTCAAGCGCCGCATGGCCGACCTGCCAGCCGAGCGCAACCAGACCGGCCAGCAGGCAACCACCGAGCACCATGATGCTTTTCGAAATCGATTCGTTCATTGCGATTGCGTCCTCGTGTTCTGCAATTCATCGAGCTGCGATCGGCAGCAGTGACGAGCGGGTCATTGTGCCGGCTTCTTATGCGATGCCAGCAGTGCCTCGCGTCGCGCCAGGCTTTCCTTCGGCCAGTACTGATTCCGGTCGTAGTATTCAGGAACCGCCGGAGTGCCGGGCGGCAGGACGACCCAAGGCTGCTTGGAGGTCGTGAAGATGTGGATGTCCGGCCGCAGGTGATCCGGCTGATCGAGCGTGCCAACGCGGATGAAGGACACGGCCCGACCCGCGCCGGCGTAATGACTCCAGAGCGCGATACGGCATTTCTGGCAGCGCGCGATCTGCTGGCCGCGGCCGCTCTCGGACGGTGTCTCCACGAGCTCCGGCTGGCCGGCGAGCAACGTCACTTGATTCGTCTCGATCATCGCATTCAGTGCAAACGACGCGCCGGTTTCGCGCTGGCACCAGCGGCAGTGACAGCAATGCACGAACAGCGGTCGCGTCTCCATGCGATAGCGCACCGCGCGGCAATCGCAGCCGCCGGCAAGCGGAAAGACACCGTCGGCCATCAGTGCGCCACTTGCGCATACAGCACGGAATCGATCAACTGTCCGTCCTCTGATCCGCTTTTCTTCATCACACCCCCCGGTACGATCCGTCATGATGCCACGACCCGCGCACGGTTTTAGAAGCTGGACCCTGGCTCGGCAAGGAACGCCAGCTCTTCTGGCGTCGATTGACGCCCGAGCAAAGCATTGCGGTGCGGGTACCGACCGAAACGATCAATGATGGCCTTGTGCCGGAGTTCAAAGTCATAGTTGTATTGCAACCCGGTTTCCCGGAAGAGCTGCTCCGCGACCTTGTGAACCAGCCTCGACTCACTGTGCATGTAAGGCATGTAGAGGAAGACTTGCTCTTCGGGTGAAAGCGCAAGATCAGCCTTGCAGGCGACGGCCTCCTGGGCCAATGCCAAGGCCATCGAGTCATTGGCAAAGGCGAGCCGGTCACCGCGATACAAATTCCTGGAGAACTGGTCGAGCACGAGGATCTCTGCCAATCGGCCTTTGGGTTCTGCGCGCCACTCAAACAGCTCCGAACCAGTGGCCCGCCCGTGAATTTCAGAGAATCGCTCCGCGATCAGTCGATCGAATTCCGGGTCTGCTTTCCACCACTGGGCCGCGGAGATTTCCTGGAACCAGAATTGAAGTACGGATTGGTACACGAATTCCTGATTAACGCTTGCGACCGACCAGGCCGTAATGGTGGGGCGGCAGCGCGATGATGGGAATCACCAACTCGAAGCCGGCCTGCTGAACCCAGGACTGACACTGCTCCGGGCGCGGGCGAATACGCAGATCCGGACCGCGCGGCGTTGCGGGGTCGTAAACCCAGTGAATGATCCCGACCTTGCCGCCCGGCTGCAGCACGCGCCATGCTTCCCGCAGCAAGCCGAGCGGATTTTCGGCATGCAGAATATTGAATAGCATGGCGTAGCCGACTGATTGGTCCGCCAATCCGGTGCCGTCACCGACGAAATCGCGCTGCAAGCTCCTGATATTCGTCAGCCCATGGGACTTTGCCTTGGCAGCGGTGGCTCTGAGCATCTCCGGCTCGATATCGAGCGCATGGACTATGCCGCTGGTGATCCCGGCAGCGGCCATGGTGAACGTCCCGTAGCCGCAGCCGAACTCCACGACATCGGCCCTGGGATCGGTGAAATCAAGCTGGGCAAGGGTTCGGCGGGGGTCGAAAAAACCATCCCACACCATTTCATCGGGCATATCACTGTCGCGCACTTTCATTGGTATTCGCGATATCGAATTATTGCCGCTGTAGCGGCGGCTCAGAGCGAGCGTGATCTCTTTCACTCGCCGGGGTGGTAGCTCCTGACCGCGTGCTTGCGCAAGTCTTCCGGGTAGAAGTACACGTCTCTCAGTTGGCCATTCGCATAGCGCTCGGCCTGATTGTCGAAGTAGGGCGATTTGGGATCGCCGCTCTCACCTCCAGCTGTAATTGCCTTGGCCTTGACGGTCGGACCGAACTCGATAACCGCCACAAAACTATTGCCGCTGGTCCCGTACATGCGTTTGGTGCCTGGATAGGTCCGCGCATTGAAGCTCGCCAACGAACCCCAGTCCCCGGAGGCAAACGGCACGGCAATGCTCGGTGCGGAGTCGTTGAAGGGTTGCACGATATCGCCCGTCACCCGCTGGAAGCGATTGATCTCGCCCCAGGGCGTCTTCCAGGTGCCGAAGTCCGCCGCGAGCTGGTCGATCGCCGCCGACAGCGCCTCGATGCGCATCGTGGGAGTGCTGGTTCGCGCGATCTGGCGATACATCGCCAAGGCCTCGGAGTCCGGATCGGCGCCGAATCGCCGCGTCAGTTCCTTGCCCCAGTACACGGCGACGGACGTAGCGACCGAAGCGGCGGACCAGCGCCGATCCCAGTTTTCGAGCAGCGCCACCGGCTCCGCCAACCGGCGACGAAGCGGGCTCTCGGCGGGAAGATCGCGAAACGCCTCGAACAATGACGGAAGCAATTCGTCGAACGCCGGCAGGTGGCTGTCGTACGCGGCCGCAATCAGCGCGTCGATGGTGAAGTTGCGCGGACCCGTCAACACGCGCATCGCGTGAATGCCACGCGGATTCTCGCCGTAACTGTCCATGTACGCCGGATAGTCGGCTTGCCGGGGACTGTCGCTCCCGGCTGCAGAATACGGCCAGTTGTTGGTGTTCTGAATCCAGCCAGTGGCGGGATTCTTGACATTCGGGCTCTCATCGACCGTGTGTATGCCTTGCCATTCCGTGCCCGGATCCGATCCGTCGACCGGACGCGTCCAGTCGAATCGCGGGTCGCGCTTTGGCAGGTAATTCGCGTGGAAATAGGCGATGTTGCCATCTGCATCCGCGTACACCGTGTTGTTGGAAGAATTGGTGTGCAGATCGAGGAGCTCCTCGAATTCCGCAAGTCCCTTGGCCTTGGTGCGTTGGTACGACTGGGTCAGCGCGTTGACTGGATCGTGCATGAAACGCGCTGCGATCCATTTCCCACCCAATTCCCTGACGATTGGTCCGTGATGCGTGCGGTAGACGGTGAATGTTCGTTGCGATTGGCCTGCATCCGTGCGGTATCGAATCGTGACTGCGCGTGAGGAAACCGGTCGTTCTTCCTGCCCGTAGCGATAGAAGAGACCGCCTGGCCTCGCCACGATCGTCTCGGCATACTCGTCCAGGAAGTCGGCGCCTGAGGACGTGTGCATCCATCCAAGCCGTTCATTGAAGCCCTGGTATACAAAGAACTGGCCCCAGGTGATGGCGCCATAAGTGTTCAGACCTTCGTCGCTTTGAACCTGTGCTTCCGCGCGAAAGAAGAACGACGTATGGGGATTGATCAGTAGCAGCGTGTTCTTCGACTCGGTCAATGCGCCGGAAATGGCGATGCCGTTTGAACCACCGGGATCGGCGCGCTCTTGAACCGATAGTTCGGTTGACGTCGTCCGCGACTGCTTGCCGTAGAAAGCCTCAAGGTCCTGAAGCGACACGGCCTCGATATCCCATCCGATGCTTCCCTCGGTGAAGGCCAGCACCATCCAGGGTTCGAACCGGGCGATGACTTTTGGGCGAACCGCCGGTTGCTTGGCGAGGTAGTAATTCAGGCCGTCGGCCCAGGACGTCATCAGGCTCTGCATCCACGATGGACACGATTCGTACAGTGCTTTTAGCGCGTCCTCGTCCACCACCAGGCGCATTCGCAGGTCGCGGAATACCTGTGATTCACCCTCCGCTTCGGCGTACCGGCCGAGGGCATTCAGGTAATTCATCTCGATCCGATTGAAGTCATCTTCGGCTTGGGCGTAGATGAGGCCAAAGACCGCATCCGCATCGGTCTTGGCCTGAACATGCGGAATTCCCCAGTCGTCGCGCGTGATGGTCACGCGCTCTGCAACCTGACTCCACGCCTCGATTTCCGGGTTGGTACTTGCCGGCGATCCACAGCCCGTGAGCAGAGCCGAGAATGCGACCCCGATGAGAGCGGTGATTCGCAACATCGTGACGACTGGCAATGACATCGGGCGCCTCACTTCAACCGGACGTTTGCACCGTGGCCCCGAGTCGTGAGCGCGCGGCGGATCAGGTGACTGGTGGCAATAATCCAGGCGAAAAATGCAAGGTATGCGATTTTCTGCACCAAGGGCACTGCACCGATCAGGGAGCCAGTCTGCCACAGCCACCAATCGGCGATCGCCAGACTGAGCGAAACAACCGCGAGACCAACATGCAAAACGTGTCGCGAGCGAGCGAGGCACAGTGTGGTAGTCACGAAAGCAACAAATCCGAGGGTAAAGGCAACATTGATCATGAGGTCGTGCAGCTGCGTAAAGATCAGTGATGCAAAAATCATGGAGGCAGTACCAGAGACGGGCACGATCCAGTTTGCAGCAGAAGGGGCGCGAAACAGCACGGTGACCTGGAGCCAGAACGAAACGAGTGCAAGCGGAAGCACGACGGTCGCCAGAATGGCGACCGGTTGGCTTGCGTTCATGCGACCGCCGTAGGTGTCGTGAACCAGCAAGTCGCACCAGTAGTTTGAGAGGTGATCGTAGCCCTGGCTGGCAGAGTCGAGGCTGGTGCCTCCGGGATACAGCGAAGCGGCGTAGAAATACAGCATGACGAAAGCGACAACGCCCGCGTTTGGCAGCCACGAAATCCCGATCTGCGCCTTTGGAGCGAGCAGTCTTTTCACGGCCCCGCTATCCGCGATCGGGCGGCGGCCAGGAGTATCCGTGAATACAACTTGTGGAAACCGAGCAACGCCGTGAACACGAAGCCGAGGCGGGTCCGGCCGGTAGTTACCTTGCGTTCTGGAAGGACCGCCGAACCGAAAAACAGACGAGTGTTTGGCGACGCGGAGTCTTCTGTAGCGGCAATCATGAGCCAGGACTTCGTGCGACCTGTGTAGTCCGACAGCAGCAGCTGGCCCGGAGCGCGACCCTCTACGGACCACGCCGCGAAGGAACTGATGGTTCCCTGGGCGAGTTGCCTTGCCTGAGCGTCCGTGGACGGGCGGGAAACCAGCAGCCGCAGGATCAACCGCTCGAGCTTGAAGACGGCAGTTGTGTAGAAGGCCTCGACAAACTCGGCGTGAGAGACGGCGCGGGCTATCTCAACGACGTAGCAATCCGCATAGGCGCCTGAATCCGAATACCGGCGCAACAGCGCGCCGGCCGGCAACTCACACGGACGGATCGCAGGCATGGAGCGATGCGGTCTTGCTCATAGGAACAAACTCAATTGTGAAGCCGGCGCCAAGCGGGTGCTGAACGGGAGTGCCCGGCTCATATCCGAGGGCGGCATAAAGTCGGACTCCTGGTAGCGTGGCCATCAGTTCAAACCGCGAGAAACCGCGCGAGCGGGCCTCGGCTTCGCAGTGCTCAAGAATGCTCTTGCCGATTCCTCTGCGTGCATGCTCTGGATGGACAAAGAATGCTCGGATCTTGGCGGCATCCACGCGCGGATCAAGCTCCGCGGCATCGCGTTCCGTGTGGGTATCCCCGCCAAACAGGGTGCGACGCCGACTCCACCCGCCGCAGCCGACGATCTGGCCTGCTGTTTCCACGACAAAATACGTCCCGTCCCTAATGAGCTGAGTGTCCACGCCAAATGCCCCGCGCAGCGCTCCGTCAATCTGCTGCGGCGTGTAGTCGTGCGCGCTCAATTCACGCGCAGAGCGTGCAATAAGCTCCTCAAGCGCAGCCTGATCATCGGCGGTTGCGTTGCGTAGCCGGTAGCTCACGATAGAGGGGCGTGAACTCATTCACCGTCTCGTGTGTAGCGCTCGTGCAACTCAACTGGCCGAATCGCCCG
>JANNTO010000068.1:0-2194 GCA_031403675.1 Gammaproteobacteria bacterium
CGGAGTTTGCGAGCGAGCAACCCCGCCGGATCCCGTGCGCGCCGGCAGCTGCTGCCTTGCGGGAGGTCCGCATGAGCCGTTTGCGCGCGACCGGCAAGGAATTCCGCAGGGTGATCGATGCGCGGGAATTCGGCCGCGTCGCGGTCCTGATGGGAGGCCTCTCGGCCGAACGCGAGATCTCGCTGCTGACCGGCAATGCGGTGCTCGAGGCGCTGCTCGCGCGCGGCGTGCAGGCCACTGGTTTCGATCCATCGGAGCGCGCGTTGACCGACCTCGTTAGCGCCGGCTGCGAGCGCGTGTGGATCGCACTGCACGGTCCCGGTGGCGAAGATGGCGCGGTGCAGGGCGCACTCGAGTGGCAGGGCGTGCCCTATACCGGGAGTGGGGTGCTTGGATCTGCGGTGGGCATGGACAAGATGCGCACCAAGCGCCTGGCGCAGGCCGCCGGTGTCGCGACACCGCCCTGGATGCTGCTCAGCGGCGCGGCGGACTTTGAGCGCGCAGTCACCGATCTCGGCCTGCCGCTCGCCGTGAAGCCGGCGAGTCAGGGTTCGAGCGTTGGCATGAGTCGGGTCGAATCGGCCACCGAACTGCCCGCGGCGTGGCGCGTCGCGGCGGCGCTCGATCCGGTCGTGATCGCGGAGCGCTGGATCATTGGCCGCGAGTTCACGGTCGGCGTCCTGCAGGGCGCGGCCTTGCCCGGAATCCGGATCGAAACGCCGCGCAGCTTCTACGACTACCAGGCCAAGTACTTCGCCGACGACACGCGCTACCTGATTCCCTGCGGCCTTTCTGCCGCGGCGGAATCTGCGCTGCAGCAAGCCGCGCTCGCGACTTTCGCGGCGACCGGCGCAGCGGGCTGGGGCCGTGTCGATTTCGTGATGGGCGATGACGGCGTGCCATTGCTGCTCGAGATCAACACCGTGCCGGGGATGACCAGCCACAGCCTGGTGCCGATGGCAGCCGCCGCCGTGGGTATCGATTTCCAGGAACTGGCCTGGCGAATCCTTGAAACCAGCTTTGCGCGTGAGAGGACCTGAGCGATGGGATGGCTCCGCAAACGTAATCGTCACAAGTCGGCCGGGCGGCGCATCGAGTTGCCGGATCTCGAATGGTCGCGTGCCGGGCGCATGGCAGGCGCACTGCTTGCGCTCGCCGCGCTCGCACTGTTGCTCGCGCTCGGTCTCGACCAGCCGGTGCGCAGCATCGTGATCGACGGCCCGTTCCAGCGCGTGGCAGGGATCGAAGTCGAGCAGGCGGCGCGCGGTGCGCTGCAGGGCGGCTTCGTCAGCGCCGATTTGGATCAGCTGCGCGAGGCGGTCGAGGCGCTTGCCTGGGTGGACCGCGCGCGCGTGCAGCGCCAGTGGCCCGATCGCGTGCGGGTCGAGATCGTCGAGCAGCAGGCGGCGGCGCGCTGGGGCGAAGACGGCTTGCTCAACACGCGTGGCGAACTGTTCGCGAACGGTGTGCGGCACGTACCGCCGGAACTGCCGCGGCTCGACGGGCCGCCGGGCAGCGAATGGCAGGTCGCGCAGCGCTATCTCGCGATTCAAGGCCGTCTGGTCGAGCAGGGCATGCGCGTTGCGGCGCTGCGTCTCGATGCGCGTGGCGCGTGGGAGCTCGATCTATCCAACGGCGTGACCGTGCGTCTCGGCCGCCGCCAGGTCGACGAACGCATGGACCGCTTCGTGAATGTCGGCACGCAGGTAATCGATGGACGCGCGGCCGACATCAGTTACATCGACATGCGCTACTCGAACGGGTTTGCGATCGGTTGGCGCAAGAACCGTAAGCCAGCGCGCACTGCACCTGCCGCAATGGCCAACAGCATGACCGGAGATTCCGCGACCGATGGCTAAGCGCTCCGACCGCAATCTGATCGTGGGACTCGACATCGGCACGTCGAAGGTGGTCGCCATGGTCGGCGAAATGCATGCCGATGGCAGCCTTGAGGTCATCGGCCTCGGCTCGCACCCGTCGCGCGGCCTGAAGAAAGGTGTGGTAGTCAACATCGACTCGACCGTGCAGTCGATCCAGCGTGCGGTCGAGGAGGCCGAGTTGATGGCGGGCGTCGAGATCCGCTCGGTGTACACCGGCATCGCCGGCAGTCACGTGCGGAGCCTCAACTCGCACGGCATCGTCGCGATCAAGGATAAGAAGGTCGTGAGCGGCGATGTCTCACGCGTGATGGATG
>JANNTO010000069.1:0-4618 GCA_031403675.1 Gammaproteobacteria bacterium
GCTCGCGCGCCAGTCTTCCAGCAGGTCGTTTCGCACCACTGCCAGCAGCAGCAGCACCATGAGCCCCAGCCCAAAGGCAACCACCTGCACGACGCTTTCTCGTCCACGACGCGCGAGGTTGGCAAGCCCATAGCGCCAGGCAACGCCGACCGCGCCGCGCATGCGGCCCGCGAGCTTCACCAGCAGGAATCCCGCGCCATAGAGCACCGCGAGCGTTGCCGCGATGCCGAGCGCAACGAAGACCACCAGCTTTGCATCGCGCACCACCCAAAACATCACGCCGAGCAACGCCGCGACCGCGAGGCCGTAGGACACGGAGTAACGCAGCGGCGGCGGCTCGAGATTGCGACGCAGCACGCGTGCGGGCGGCACGCGCTTCAGTTGCAGCATCGGCGGCAGCGCAAACCCGACCAGGATTGCGAGCGCCGTCGCCGCGCCCAGGATCGCAGGCGCCATGGTCGGCGGCGGCAGGTCGGCGCGCACCAGGTCGCCCAATAGCCAGGTCAGCGCTTCCTGTGCGACATACCCCAGGGCGCTGCCGAGCAGCGCTGCGATCAGCGCGATCAACGCGAGCTCGATGATCGTGACCTGGAGCACGAGCCGCTGCGAGGCGCCCATGCATTTCATCACCGCGACATTGTCGAGATGGCGCTGCGTGTAGCGGCGCGCGGCCATGGCGACGGCGACCGCCGCGAGCAGCACGGTGATCATCGCGGAAAGATTCAGGAATCGCCCGGCGCGCTCGGTCGAGGCCTGGATCTGCGGGCTCTCCTCAGACACGTCGATGAGCCGTTCGCCTGCCTGTTTCTGCTCGTCGAGTACGGTCTTGAACTCGCGGATTGCCGCCGGCGTGCCGGCAAACAGCATCGAATAGGTCGCGCGGCTGCCGGGACCGAGGAGTTCCGTCCGGTCCAGGTCCGCGAGCGGGATCAAGAGCGACGGTGCCAGATCGACGAAGGCCGAGCCCTGATCCGGCCGGTAGTCGAGCACCCGGGTCACGGCGAAGCTCGTGGCGCCGATGCTGACCCGATCGCCGACCCTCGCACCGAGACGCGCGAGCAGGCGCGAATCGACCCAGACTTCGCCGCGGCCCGGAAGCGTGTCGGTCTCGCGTGCAGGTTCGAACGGCGCATCCGAAATCTTGAGGCGACCGCGCAGCGGATATCCCGGGCTGGTGGCGCGCACCGCGGCGAGCGAGGAATCCGCGCCGAAGAACACGACGCTCGGGAACGAAACCGTGCGCGCGGTCGCAATGCCGCGTTCTGCGGCAAGGAATTCATAGGTCGAATCGAATGGCTTGGTGGCACGCAACTGCAGGTCCGCCGCGATCACTTCCGCCGCGCGTTGCGCCACTGCCTGGGCGATGCGGTCGGTGAAGAACCCGACGCCGGTCAGTGCCGTTACGGCGACCAGGAGTGCGGCCAGCAGCACGGCGAGTTCGCCCGAGCGCCAGTCGCGCAGCAGGGCCAGCAACCCGAAACGTAGGGCGCGCATCAGTGCACCAGCTTTCCCGCGTCCATCTCGATCACGCGATCGCAACGCTCGGCAATCGCCCGGTCATGGGTCACGAGCACGAGCGTCGTGCCGGTCG
This sequence comes from Gammaproteobacteria bacterium, assembly GCA_031403675.1. Lineage (GTDB taxonomy): Bacteria > Pseudomonadota > Gammaproteobacteria > Steroidobacterales > Steroidobacteraceae > SCUD01. The sequence goes on from JANNTO010000069.1 coordinate 1,592, forward strand.
CCTGGTTCAGATCGAACAGCAACTGGATCACGCGCGCGCCGGTGGTCGTGTCGAGATTGCCGGTCGGCTCATCGGCGAACAGCACCGACGGCCTGGTGACAAACGCCCGCGCGATCGCCACCCGTTGCTGCTCGCCGCCCGAGAGCTGGCGCGGATAGTGGCCAAGGCGGCTCTCGAGCCCGACCTGGCGCAGCGCCTCGCGCGCGGCGGCGCGTGCATCGGCGCGACCGGCGAGTTCGAGCGGCAGCATCACGTTTTCGAGCGCGGTCAGCGACGGAATGAGGTGGAAGGACTGGAACACGAAGCCGACATGCCGCGCGCGGGCCGCGGCGCGACCGTCCTCGTCGAGCGCCGAGAGCTCAATGCCTTCGAGCCACACGGCACCGGCGGTCGGTTCGTCGAGTCCCGCCAGCAGCGCGATCAGCGTCGACTTCCCAGCCCCGGATGCACCGACCACCGCAATCGACTCGCCGGCCCCGACGGTCAGGCTGACGTCATCCAGGATGGTCAGCATTCCCTCCGGGCTGGTAACCTGTTTGCGTAAACTTCTGGCTTCAAGAACGGTCTTTCTTTCCATGCGCCTGGTCCTGACCCTCATGCTCGGCCTGATCGCTGCCGTCGCCTCACCGGCGCAGGCCGCAGAGCCGCCCGTCATCCTGGTGATCGGCGATTCGCTGTCGGCCGGTTACGGGCTCGCGCCCGGGCAGGGCTGGGTAACACTGCTGCAGCAGCGGTTGAAGAAACAAGGTTACGGTCACCGCGTCGTCAATGCCAGTGTCAGCGGCGAAACCACCGACGGCGGGGTGCAGCGGCTCGACCGTGCGCTTGCAACGCACCAGCCCGGGGTCGTCATTGTCGAACTCGGCGGCAACGATGGCCTGCGCGGCCTGCCGGTCTCGCGCGTGCGTGCGAATCTCGAGCTCCTGATCATGAAGAGCCGCGCGTCGGGCGCGCAGGTGCTGCTGGTCGCGATCCGCGTGCCGACCAATTACGGGGCGCAGTACGGCAACTCGTTCCAGCAGATCTATCGCGACCTCGCGACGCGCTACCGCATCGGCCTCGTGCCGTTCCTGTCGAATGAGGTCGTGCTGCGCGAAGAGCTGTTCCTCGCCGACGGCATTCACCCGAATGCCACGGCGCAGCCGCTGCTGCTCGACAGCCTGTGGCCGCAACTCGCGCCGCTCTTGCGCCGCTAGCTAATCGCGCGTCAAATCCCTTGCATCGCCGGATCACCATGACACGGCGTTATTTTGCATTGCAGCAATTAATGACGTGAATACGGCGGTGGACAAGTTCTGGCTGCGGGATTACCCGCCCGGGGTTCCGGCCGAGATCGACCCGGATGCGATCCGTTCGCTCAAGCAGATGTTCGAGGATGCCTGTCGCGCGTACGCGGCCAGGCCCGCGTTCTCCAACATGGGACGGGTGCTCACCTACGCCGAAATCGACGAGCAGTCGCGGCGTTTCGGCGCATGGTTGCAAAAGGAAGCCGGTCTGAAGCGCGGCGACCGCGTCGCGCTGATGATGCCGAATATCCTGCAATACCCGATCGCGATCATCGGCACGCTGCGCGCCGGTTGCACGGTCGTCAATGTCAATCCGCTCTACACCGCGCGCGAACTCGAGCATCAACTGAACGATTCCGGCGCGACCGTGATCGTGATCTTCGAGAATGCCTGCGCGACACTCCAGCAGGTGCTCGCGCGCACGAAAGTACCGCGCGTGATCGTGACCGGCATTGGCGACCTGCTCGGTTTCCCGAAAGGCCCGATCACCAACTTCGTGATCCGGCGCGTCCGGAAGATGGTGCCGCCGTATTCGCTGCCGGGAGCGCTGCGCTTCACCGCGGTGCTGGCCCGCGGCGCATCGCTCGCACTCGACCCGGTGAATGTCGCCGGCGAGGACATCGCATTCCTGCAGTACACCGGCGGCACGACCGGCGTTTCCAAGGGTGCCGTGCTGACGCATCGGAACATGGTCGCGAATACCTTGCAGGTGACGGCCTACATGCCGGAGCTCCGCGAGCTCAAGCACACGGTCGTGATCACCGCGCTGCCGCTCTATCACATCTTCGCGCTGACCTCGAACATGCTGGTGTTCACCCAGGTCGGCGGCCACAACGTGTTGATCACGAATCCGCGCGACATGGCCGGCTTCATCAGGGAACTCGCGCGCGTGCGTTTTACGTTCATCACTGGCGTCAACACGTTGTTCAATGGGCTGTTGAACACGCCAGGCTTCGACCGGCTCGATTTCAGCTCGCTCAAGGTTGCACTCGGTGGCGGCATGGCGGTACAGGCGGCGGTGTCCGAACGCTGGCGCCAGGTCACCGGCCGTCACATCTGCCAGGGCTGGGGTCTGACGGAAACTTCACCCGTCGCAACCTCCAACCTGCCGGGCACACTCGAATTCAACGGTTCGATCGGCTATCCATTGCCTTCAACCGAGATTTCCATTCGTGACGACGCTGGGCATGCGCTCCCCACAGGATCGATCGGCGAGATCTGCGTGCGCGGACCGCAGGTGATGCGCGGCTACTGGAACCGGCCCGAGGAAACCGCCCTGGTGATGCTCCCGGACGGGTGGCTGCGCACCGGCGACATCGGCCGCATGGACCACCAGGGCCGCACCTATATCGAGGACCGCAAGAAAGACATGATTCTGGTGTCGGGCTTCAACGTGTATCCGAACGAAGTCGAAGGCGTCGTGGCCCAGATGCCGGGCGTGCTCGAGGTCGCGGCGGTCGCACAACTGGATGAGAAATCGGGCGAGGTGGTTGCGCTCTTCATCGTGCGCAAGGACCCTTTGCTTACCAGCGAACAGGTGATCGCATTCTGCAAACGCGAGCTAACCGGTTACAAGGTTCCGCGCGTCATCTATTTCCGCGACGAGCTGCCGAAAACCAATGTCGGCAAGATCATGCGTCGCGCCCTGCGCGACGAAGTTGCCAGCGGCTCCTGACTGTCCCCTGTGCCCTATCCCCTATCTCCTGTCCCCTTCGCGTGATACGCAGGACTGAGTTCGTGA
>JANNTO010000070.1:0-4850 GCA_031403675.1 Gammaproteobacteria bacterium
TCGAGGCGATCAACCGCCTGCACAGGGAACTCGTGATCGGCGAGTCCGTCCTGCGCGTGACCGGTGCGCTCGGCAACATCCACGCCATGATCGCCGCGCATTTCGCGCTCGAGGAAAAAGACATGGTAGCGCTGCGCTACGAGGGCTATGCGGCGCACAAGAACGAGCACGAGCGGCTGCTCGACGAGATACTGGACATCCTCGATGGAGTTGTCGCGGCCGACCGCTACGATCCCGCGACGCTGTCGTCGCAGCTTTCCGCATGGTTCGTCGAGCATTTCCGCACGCAGGACGCGCGGCTGCATCGCTGGCTGGTCGGACGTCCGGGACCGGCTGGTCAGTTGTTGTTGTAGGGATCGAAGCCGCCGGACCGGTCTTTTTTACCGGCTTTCGGCGTCGTGTATTCGGTCGTTCCATCCGGATTCAGGATCTTGCGTAGTATCTGGGTGCTGACCAGCGACAGTTCTTCCGCCGGTTGCTGCGGCTGGTCCCGCACTTCAGGCGCCTCAAGTGCTGTTTTCAGGTCGGCATCACTGACAATCTGATAGACGCCGGTTGCGGCGTCGCGAGCCAGCACTCCATCTCTGCGACCCGCGACCAGCTTGCGGATCTCGGTCTTAGTCTTGCCGTCATCCGACTTGAGGATCTTCTCGAGTGCGCTGGTCGACACGAGTTCGAGTTCGACAGACTCTTCGACCCGGCCGACCCAGACATTGCGGCCGCGGTCGTCCTGGGCGACCCGCGACTGGCGCTTGATCCGGACGGTCTTGGTGTGGTCTTCTGCCATCGTATTCATCCGCATTGAAGCACGTTTTGTGATCCGGATCGAATTGCCGGTCGAAACAGGGGAGTCAACCAGATGTCCATGCATCGCGTGTCATTGGTCATGGCGGTTCTTTGCACCTGCATTGCCGGCGCCCGGGCGGACGTGGTGCTGCTGAAAGCAGACGCCTATATCGACGTTGAGGCGGGCCGGCGCATCACACCAGGCGCCGTACTGGTGGAGGGTGCGCGTATTGCGGCGCTCAATCCGGCGACGCTGCCTGCGAATGTGCGGGTCGTAGAGTTGCCTGGCCTGACCTTGCTGCCAGGATTCATCGACGCCCACGTGCATCTCGGTTCCAACCTCGACGAGGGCTGGGAGACACGCGGCGTCAAGTGGACATCCATCGACTTTGCGCTCCTTGGCGTGCGTCATGCACGCATGACGCTCCACAGCGGCTTCACGACGATTCGCGATCTCGGCTCTTACGACTTTGCGGATGTATCGTTGATGCACGCGATTGAACGCGGTGACATCGTCGGACCGCGCATCCTGCCGGCCGGTCACGCTATCGGCGCAACTGGCGGGCACTGCGACTCAACCGGCTATGCACCGGGCATCTTCGAGATCGGGCCGGAACACGGAATCGCCAATGGTGCCGATGCGATCGTCCGGGCCGTGCGCTACCAGATCAAGCACGGTGCGAAGGTCATCAAGATCTGTGCGACGGCTGGCGTGATGAGTTACGAGCGGCCGGTCGCTGCACAGCAGTTGAACGCCGAGGAACTTCGCGCGGTGGTGCAGGAAGCGCGGCTGCAAGGCATCCCGGTGGCGGCGCATGCCCACGGCCCCGAAGGCATCATCGCCGCTTCGAACGCCGGTGTGGATTCCATCGAACATGGCTCGCTCTTGACCGAGGAGGCGATTCGCACGCTGAAGAAGAACGGCACTTGGCTGGTGCCGACGCTCTACCAGTGGTTCGAAGAATACGACCTGCCGCCGCAACTCCATGAGAAGAACGAGTACATCAAGGCTCGCATCGGCAACAACATGCGCGCTGCCTTCGCGGCCGGTGTCAAGGTCGCGCTCGGCACGGACGCGGGTTCCGGACCCCACGGCTACAGCGGCAAGGAATTCACCTCTTATGTGGCGCACGGTATGAGCACTGCGGATGCGCTGCGCGCGGGCACGATGAATGCCGCTGCACTCCTGCGTGTAAATGACCGCGGCCGGGTGCAGCCGGGACTGCTCGCGGACCTGGTGGCGGTCCCGGGCAATCCGCTCGAGGACATCCGCGTGGTCGAAGACGTGCGCTTCGTGATGAAGGACGGCGAGATCTATCGCGGAGCAGGCGCCGACCGGGACTAAGTGCCCGCCGCAGGCGCGAACGTGAAAATCCCGACGCCGAGCACGAACCACAGGGCGGCGAAAACCAGGCAATAGCCGAACATCGTGCGGAAGTCGATGCGCGCGATGCCGGCCGCAATGACGATCCAGAATGGCGAGATCAGGTTGCCCATCTGGTCACCGACACCGAGCGCGAGCAGGCCATGCTGCGCCGAGACGCCCAAGGCTGAGGCCGCTTCCGAGGTCACGAAACCCTGGATGATCCATTGGCCGCCGGAAGATGGCACGAAGATGGCGACCAGGGTCCCCGCAACCGCGGTCAGCAGCGGAAACGTCAGCGGCGTCGACAATTCGGCGAAGAAGCGCGCCAGCACCTCGCCGACATTCGTGTACTGCAGCACGCCCGCAATGCCGCCGTAGATCTGATACAGGATCAGGATCTGCCAGCACGACTGCACGGTCGCGCGCACGGCGTGCGAGAAGGACGCCAGATTCGGTTGCAGCAGCAGCGCAAAGAGCAGCAGCGTCGTGACCATCGAATTGAGGTCGAGCCCGGCGTCCTTGGTGACGAAATGATGAAACAGCCAGCCGGCGAGGATCGCCGCGAGCAACAGCGGAAACAGCCGCGTGCGTTCGCTCCAGGCCGCGAGACCGCGCTCTGCGACCGGCATCGCGGCCGCGATATCCGGCGCCTCGGCGAGTGCGCCCGCGCTCGGGTACTGCGAGATCGGCCGCACTTGCCGTGGCATCATCAGGCGCGCGAGCGCGACGACCGCAAGCGGATACAGCACGACCAATGCAATCGAGGCCGTGGACCAGATCGTGGTCGCAAGCGGCATGACGCCGGTCTTGCCCTCGAGGAAATGGCCGGGCGTCGCGACCAGCAGTGCGGGCGTCGAGGACAGTCCGAACTGCCAGATCGAAGTCGTCGCGAACTGCGCTGCCAGCAGGCAGGGGAAATCGATGCGGATTCCACGGCCCTCGGCGGCGCGTGCGAAATGCACGGCGATCAGCGGTCCGAGTGCAAGGCCGAGGCCCCAGTACAGGTAGCTGAGCGCAGAAGTCAGGACGATTGAGAGCAGCAGGACCTGGCCGGTGGAGGCGGGGAGCTGCGCAAGTTTCAGCACCAGCGCGCGGAACAACGGCGTCGCACTCAGTACCGAACTCAACACCAGCAAGAGCGTCATTTGCATGCTGAATGCCAGCAGCATCCAGAGGCCGCGATAGAACGCATCGCCGGTCGCGTCGAGGCTGTTGCCGAGGCCGAGGGCCGCGCCGATCAGCACGACCAGCAGCATCACGGCCATCGCCGTGGCGTCCGGCACGAAATCGCCGGCCGCCTGCGTGAAGCGTGTCAGTCGGTCGCGCATCGGGCCGGAGCCGGCGGGCCACCGCTCAGGCTTCCGGGGACCGGCGGGCCGGCATCCGGGTTGAACTCGCAGCGATCGAGGCCGAGGTATTGCAGTATCGTCGCCGCGATGTCGCTCTGCGTGACGCCCGGCTGATTCGCCACTTCGCCGAGTGCCGGTGTATCGGGCCCGATGATCGCAACCCAGATGTCCTGGCTGCCTTCGACCCCCTTGTCATGCTCGGACCAGTCCTGCGGCGTGCGCCCGCGGCCGTGGTCGGTCGTGACGATCATCGTCGTGCGGCCGCGATAGCGGTCCATCGACTGCAGCGTGTTCCACAGTTCCGCGAGGTACCGGTCCGCGAGCTGCAAGTAGTCGAGCACCAGGTCGTAACGGCGCGCATGTGCCCAATCGTCCGACTGGCCGAGGCCCAGCCACAGGACGCGCGGCTGATGCTGCTTCAAGTAGGCAAGGGCAATCCGGAAGGTCAGCGTATCGTTGCTGCTCTCTTCCCACAACTGCATGACCTCCGTGCGCAGCGCAACCAGCGTGTCCATTTCGGGCGTGCTGAGCGCGGGCGGCACCGGGTCACGGGCGCCACTCATGAAGAATGTGCCGTTGCGCTGCGACGACGCATACTTGAATCCGTCCCAGGACCCGATCTGTGCGACTTCCGTCGGCTGGAGCCCGAGCTTGCGATGGATGAAATCGAGTGCGGTCTGATGCGGGTAGCGGACCAAGTCGTTGCTCTGGATCTCCGGCTGGGGTTCACCGGTGAGGATCTCGGAGTATCCGGGGTACGAAAACCACTGGTCGTTTCGCACCGTGACCTTGCTGCCCAGCGCAGGGTTGCCGAGCACCATGCCGGCAGGGACCAGGGTCTTCCAGAAAAACGGCATCAGCGCTTCGCGCCGCTCGGTCGGCGTCCCGCGCCAGTAGCGGGTGCGGGTCACGTCGATTTCGTAGATGCCGGAGTCGGCCTCGGGGGCGTCGGCGATGACCGGATCCATCCCGGTGAACAATTCCTGGATGCGCACGCCGTCGAGCGTGACCAGGACAATGTTGCGGTCGGTCGAATCAGCGGACGCCGCCGTAACGACCAGGCCACCGAGCAGGGCGACTAGCGCGGCCACGCGCCTTGTCAAATGCCATTCCATGGTTCTTCTCCCCAGCTGCTCACTGCGCCGTCATTGTAGCGGTACTGTGCCGCACCCGGATATGGTACGAGGTCTGGCCTGCTGAAGTTCGCACCGGGAAGAGAGGAAATATCGTGAGCGGAAGATACGACAGCATACTTGCGACCATCGGCCGCACGCCGATCGTCAGGCTCAACCGCCTGGCGCCCGACGGTGTGGACGTCTATGTGAAGGTCGAGGCGTTCAACCCGATGG
>JANNTO010000071.1:0-30471 GCA_031403675.1 Gammaproteobacteria bacterium
ACCTCTACGTGCACCTCGCGCCGGGCTTCGAGATGACCCCGGAAAGCATGGCCGCGATCTGGACCGCGATCGACAAGGCCTGCCGCGAGCACAATCTAAGGCGCGTGCTCGCCGAAGGAGAAAGTGTCCGGCGCCGCCTGACACCAATGGAATCTTTCGATCATGCCGGTCTTGCCGCGCGACTCATGCCGGGACTTTCCGTCGCCTGCTGCTTCCGCGGCTTCAAGCCGGACGAGCAGACCGAGTTCTTTCGCACCGCAGCGATGAATCGCGGTGTTCGGGTCGAGTTCGTCCAGGATCTGAGTGCGGCGCTGCGCTGGCTCGGCGCCGGAAAATAGCCACCGGAACCCGGATTCTGTGAAATGGTCCCGGCGGCGACCCCCTGCGCTTTGGATTAGAATGTGATGACCGCGGCACCGGGATCCCTCCCCCGGTCGTGAGGTCCATAGCCAATGTGCGGAATCGTCGGAGCGGTCGCTGACCGCGATATCGTCCCGATCCTGATCGAAGGCCTGAAACGCCTCGAATACCGGGGTTACGACTCGGCTGGCGTCGCCGTGTTGAATGGCGGCACGGAAGTCTCACGGCTGCGCACTGTCGGCAAGGTGGCCAGGCTGTCGGAAGCGCTGCTCGCTTCTCCGACTGCCGGGCAGCTCGGCATCGCGCACACTCGCTGGGCCACCCATGGTGTGCCGAATGAACGTAATGCGCATCCGCATGTATCGCGCGACGGCGTCGCGATCGTGCACAACGGCATCATCGAGAATCACGAAGAGCTGCGCACCGAGCTCGAGCGCCTCGGCTATGAATTCACCTCAGAGACGGACACTGAGGTGATCGCGCACCGCATTCATTTTCATCTGGGCGGCAGCAAGGATCTGTTCGCTGCCGTGCAAAAAACCGTGGCCGAATTGCGCGGCGCCTATTCACTCGCGGTCATGTGGGGCCAGGACCCGGACTGCATCGTGCTCGCGCGTGCCGGGTGCCCGGCGCTGATCGGCCTCGGCAAGGACGAAAACTTCGTTGCCTCCGACATCGCAGCGCTCCTGCCGGTGACCAAGCAGTTCGTGATCCTGGAAGAGGGAGACGTCGCCTGCATCCGCCGCAAGAGTATCCAGATCGTGGATTCCACCGGTCGCAAGGTCGAGCGGCAGCCGTACGTCTCCGAACAGTCGGCGGAAGCTGCCGAGCGCGGCGAATACGACCACTTCATGCTGAAGGAGATTTTCGAGCAGCCGCGCGCAGTCGCCGAAACGCTCTCCGAGCGCGTCGCCGGCGGGCGCCTGCTGTCACAGGCCTTCGGGCCGGCCGCGATGGAAGTGCTGAAACGCACGACCTCGGTGCATATCGTCGCCTGTGGCACGAGCTATCACGCGGGCGTCGTCGCGCGCTATTTCATCGAGCAGATCTGCCGCGTGCCCTGTCGGGTCGAGATCGCGAGCGAATTCCGCTATCGCGATCCGGTCGTGCCCGCGAATTCGCTGTTCGTCTCGATCTCGCAGTCAGGCGAAACGGCCGATACGCTCGCGGCGCTCCGGCTGGCGCGCAAGGTGGGCTTTCTCTCGACGCTCGCGATCTGCAACGTGCCGGAAAGCTCGCTGGTGCGGGAATCCGAACTGGTTCTGCTGACCCGCGCGGGTCCGGAAATCGGCGTGGCCTCGACCAAGGCCTTCACCACCCAGCTGGCCGCGCTCGGCATGCTGGTGATTGCGATCGGCAAGCACCATGGGTTCACGGCGGAGCGCGAAAAGGGCCTGGTACAGCGCTTGCTGGAACTTCCCGCCATGCTGGAGCAGACGCTTGCGCTCGATCCGGTGATCAAGGAGCTGGCGAAGCAGATCGCACCAAAGCACCACGCGCTGTTCCTGGGCCGCGGCGCCATGTTCCCGATCGCGATGGAGGGGGCGCTGAAACTCAAGGAAATCTCCTACATCCACGCGGAGGCTTATGCGGCCGGTGAGTTGAAGCACGGGCCGCTCGCGCTGGTGGATGCCGACATGCCGGTCATCGCGGTTGCACCGAACAACGATCTGCTCGAAAAGGTGAAGTCGAATCTCCAGGAAGTACGGGCGCGTGGCGGCATGCTGTACGTTTTCGCGGATCCGGAGTCCGGCTTCGAGCCTTCGGACGGCGTGCAGGTGATTACGATGCCGCGGCACGTGAGTTACTTCCAGTCGCCAGCGGTCTACACGCTGCCGCTGCAATTGCTCGCGTACCACACCGCCGTGCTAAAGGGTACGGACGTGGACCAGCCGCGCAACCTCGCCAAGAGCGTCACCGTCGAATAGTCTTCGTCTGTGTTCGACGCCGGCTTCTATCAACGCTATTACGTCGACCCGCGCACCCGGGTTGCTTCGCGCGCGGATACCGTGCGGCTGGGGCGCTTCGTCTGTGCTTACGCGGCGTATCTCGGGTTTACGGTGCAGCGCGTGCTCGACGCCGGCTGCGGGCTCGGGCATTTGCGTGAACCGGTACGCAGGCATTTTCCGCGTGCCCGCTATGTCGGCCTCGAGACCAGCGATTTCCTGTGCCGCCGCTACGGCTGGGTCCGCGACAGCATCGCAGGATACGCACCGCGCCAGCCGTTCGATCTGGTGTTCTGCCACGACGTCTTGCAATATCTCCCCGACCGCGAAGCCGCGCGCGCGCTCGTCAACCTGGGCCGTCTGTGCCGCGGCGCCCTGTATTTCAGCGTGCTGACCGCCGAGGATTGGCGGCGCAATGCGGATCGCACCAGGACCGATTCCGGCGTGCGACTGCGTCCCGCCGCCTGGTACAAGACCCGCCTGGCACGCCATTTCCACCCTCTGGGTGGGGGATTGCTGGTCCGCCGTGGTTACGACCCGCTGCTCTGGGAGCTGGAACGGCCGTGGGTGGCCGCAAAACGCGGCCGCGGGCCCCGCGGTGGACCGAATTGATCTAAAATTGGCGCCTGATTCAAGGTCCGGATGCGGACCGACAACCTGGGGAGTGTTCGACAATGTCGATGCTGAAGCATTCGGGCCTGCGCGCCCTCGGTACCGCCACGGTGGCGGCGCTTGCACTCGGCGGCTGTAGCGGCACCGGCAGCGCCAACGACGATTTGCCGCTGATCCGCGGGACGATGTCGCTCAAAACCGTGTCGCAGGGCGGCGCGTGCGAATCGGTGCGTGTGCGCATGACGCCGAAGGAATTGATCGGCAAGGCGAACAAGTACGCCAACAACCGCATGATGGTCGCCGAGGTCACCATGACCGGGCCGACCGACGAGAACGGCGCGCCGATGTGCAATGGCACGGGCGAAACCCTGCCGATCGCGCCGGGCAACTGGGAATTCACCGTGGCGCTCGCCTCTGGTTCGGCGACCTGCACGCGCAACATCCAGGCCGATGGCGACTTGGTGATCCGGTTCATCGATGGCGTCGATGGTTGCGGCGGCAGTACCGCGGCCGAGGAAGCCGAGACGCCTGCCGAAGCCGAAATGCCCGCCGAGGGCGAAGTACCTGCTGATGCTGCGGCCGCACCTGCCGCTGGCTGAAGCTTCGCGTTCAGACTGACGGAGCGCCGGCACGGGCAACCGTGCCGGCTTTTTTGACTCTTGGCAAACGCGACCACTCCTTCTTATATGCCGCTGTTGTTCAAGATCGGCGGGCGCATTGCGCCGCGTCTTGCCGCGCGCATGATGGCGACGCTGGTTTCGCGGCCGCGTGGCCGCAATCCCACGCAGCCGTGGGAACTGGCCGATGCGCCGGCCGGACGGGAGATTGAACTGCGGCCGGGCCTCGTTGCGGAGGCCTGGGGTGAGAGCGGGCCACTCGTGCTCGCGCTGCACGGCTGGCGCGGGCGCACAACACAGTTCCGGCCGCTGGCCGCGGCGCTGCTCGCGCAGGGCTTTCGCACCATCGCGGTGGATCTGCCCGGACACGGCAAGACCGCCGGTGAGCAGGTGACACCGCATCTGCTTGGCAAATTGCTGATTGAGCTGAACCCCCTCATCGGATCCGTGCATGCGGCGATCGGGCATTCCTTCGGGGGTGCCGCGATCGGTGCCGGGCTGCTCTATGGGTTTCGCCCGTCGCGCCTCGTGATCGTCTCGAGCCCGACGCACGTGAGCCGGATTCCGTTTATCTACGCGAAAATGCTGGGCCTGCCGCCTCGCGCGATGCCATATTTCGCGAGGCTCCTGGAGGAACACGCCGGCCGTCCGATCGCGGAACTCGATCTGGTCTCGACGGCGCCGCGTTGCGGGATCCCGGGGCTACTGCTGCACGACCGGGAAGATGCCGTGATTCCCTACAGCGAGGCGGAAGCGCTCGCGGCGCTGTGGCCGGAGTTGAAGGTCATCACGACCACGGGGCTGGGGCATCGGGACATTCTTGCGAATCGCGATGTGATCAAGGCCATCGCGGATTTTGTCGCCGGTTAACCGGTCTGACCTGCAACCTAAGGTGTGGCAACCACCGCTGCCGGCAACTCCGGCGCCACCGTAATCCGCAACCTCCCATAGGGCGATGCTGGCAACGCAATCTCGCCGCGCCGCTCGAGCCATGCGAGTGTGGCAGGCGTCAGCATGTCGCCCTCACGACGACTGTCGGGCGGCGCTCCCAGCAATGCAGCGGGTGTGAAGACCACGAGGTATTTCCCGCGCTGTTCGACCGGATCGATCGCTAGCGACACTGCAAGGCCCGTTTCACCGCCCACGGTCGCGAGTGCCGACTCCAGGCGCAGGTTATCGAGTCCGGTCATGTGCGTGACGATGAAGGTATCGTCGAGCAGCGCGACCACCGGATAAAAAATACTGTCCTCGTCGCTATTCGCATCAAACAAGCTCTTGATGCGGATCCGAAATGGCGTGGCTTGAGCCGGTAGCTCGAACGCGACGAACGGGCTCATGCCGCTGTGGAAATCGAACACCGGGCTCGCGCGATCCACGGTCGCGTCCGTGAAGCCGCGCGGCGGCAATGCGCTGAACCGGAATCCTGACGGATCATCGCAGCAGGCCGTCGCTTTGGCGTAGAGCGCGAGACGCGCCTTGGTGGTCACCGGGTAGGATTGCGAAGGCACGGCCGCGCAGCCCGCGCAGGCCAATGCCGCCATTGAAATCAGGAGTCGGATCGATTTCATCATCGAAGTCGCAGGCTAGCATGATTTCCGCATCGGTCGCCGTGATCCCCGCCGAGGTCCGGTAAGATGTACGGCAGCCAATGATTCACGACCATCATTCAGTCCTCCTGGCCGCTGCGTTTGCCGTGCTGCTCGCTGCGTGCGCAGCCGGTGCGCCGCCGAAGTCGGAGTCCGAGAGCATGCCGAAGTCCGAGCCGATACCTCCGATCGCTGCTGTCCGGCCGCACCCGGTCGAATCCCCGCACGGCAATCGCGTGGACGAGTACTACTGGTTGCGCGACGACACGCGCACGAACAGGGAAGTGCTCGGCTACCTCGAGGCCGAGAACGCCTACAAAGAGGCGATGACCGTTCACTCGAACGCACTGGAAGAGCGGGTGTACAACGAGATCATTGCCCGGCTCAAGCAGGACGACTCGACCGTGCCGTACCGCAAGCGCGGCCACTGGTATTACACGCGCTTCGAAACCGGCAAGGAATACCCGATTTACGCGCGCAAGGCCGGCAGCCTCGAGGCGCCGGAGCAGGTGATGCTGGACGGCAATGCTCTGGCCGTGGGCCATGAGTTCTTCGAGATCGGTGCTATGGCCATCGCGCTCAACAATCGCCTGCTGGCCTATGTCGAGGACACCGTCGGCCGCCGTCAGTACACGCTGCGCTTCAAGGATCTCGACACCGGCGAGACGCTCCCGGACCACGTCGAAAACGTCGATCCGAGCCTGGCGTGGACCGCAGATAGTGCGAGCGTGCTGTATGTCGAGAAGCATCCGGAAACGCTGCTCGGCTATCGCGTGCGCCGGCACGTGCTCGGCACCGATCCGGCACAGGACGCGCTGATTTACCAGCAGGACGACGAAAGCTTTTACACGAGCGTCGAGCCGACCAAGGACGAGAAGTACGTCCTGATCAAGGCGGAGAGCACGGTTTCGACCGAATGGCGTTACGCGGACGCCGTGGATCCGGCTTTGGAGTTCCGCATGTTCCTGCCGCGCGAGCGCGACCACGAATATCACATCGATCACCTGAGCGGGCGCTGGATCATCCGCAGCAACTGGCAGGCGCCGAATTTCCGGCTGCTGGAAGCGACGGTGGGCGAGGAGGGCGATCGCGCAAACTGGCGCGAACTCGTCGCACACCGTGACGATGCCTTCATCCACGGCTTCGACCTGTTCAGGGACTTCCTCGCGATCGAGGAACGTTCGGGGGCGCTGCGCAAGATCCGCATCCGGCCGTGGAGCGGCGGCGCGGAGTTCTTCATCTCGGCCGATGAGCCGACCTATACGACGTCGCTCGGCCAGAACGCTGAAATCGACACGAACATCGTGCGTTATGTGTACGCGTCGCTGACAACACCCGATACGGTGTACGACTACGACATCCAGACCGGCGAGCGCCAGTTGATGAAGCGCACGCCGGTGCTCGGCCCCTTCGATCCAGCGAATTATCGCTCGGAACTGGTGTGGGCGACCGCACGTGACGGCGAGAAAGTGCCGGTGTCGCTGGTCTATCGCAACGGCTTCAAGCGCGACGGCAGCGCGCCGATGCTGCAATACGGCTACGGTTCCTACGGCCTGTCGATGGATCCGAAATTCTCGGTCTCGCGCCTGTCGCTGCTCGATCGTGGCTTCGCATACGCGATTGCACACGTGCGTGGCGGACAGGAAATGGGCCGGCGTTGGTACGAGAACGGCAAGCTGCTGCACAAGCGCAACACCTTCACCGATTTCATCGATGTCACGCGTTTCCTGGTGCAGGAGGGCTACGCCGACCCGAAGCGTGTCTCCGCGATGGGCGGCAGCGCCGGGGGTCTCCTGATGGGCGCCGTGGCGAACATGGCGCCTGCCGATTACCGGGCGATCGTTGCTCAGGTGCCGTTCGTGGACATCGTCACGACGATGCTGGACGAGAGCATTCCACTCACCACCAACGAGTTCGACGAGTGGGGCAACCCGAAGCTGCAACCGTTCTACGATTACATGCTGTCGTATTCGCCCTACGATAATGTCGCGCGCCAGGATTACCCGTCGATTTTCGTCACGACCAGCCTGTGGGACAGCCAGGTTCAGTACTACGAGCCGGCCAAGTGGGTCGCCAGACTGCGTGCGCGCAAAACCGGCTCGAGCCCGTTGCTGTACCGCACGACGATGGAGGCCGGCCACTCCGGCAAGTCGGGCCGCTTCCAGCGCTATCGCGAGGTTGCCGAGGAATACACCTTTATCCTCGACCAGTCCGGCATCGCGGAATAGCGCATGAACCTCTCCCACATCGAGCAGATCGCGATCCCGGTGCGCGACCTGGCGCGTGCGACCGCGTTTTATCGCGACCTGCTCGGCATGAAGCTGCTGTTCGAGGTGCCACCGACACTCGCATTCTTCGACTGCGACGGCATCCGCCTCGCGCTCTCGACCGCCTCCGACCCGATGTCCGATCCGCCGGGCTCAATCGTTTATTACCGGGTGGCCGACATCGAAGCCGCGCATGCCGAGCTCGAGCGCCGCGGCGCGGAGTTCCTGCGGGGCCCGCACAAAGTGGCCGAGCTGGGTGAGGTCGAGGTCTGGATGGCGTTCTTCGAGGACACCGAAGGCAACACGCTCGCGATCACCAGCGAAAAGCCGGTCGCGCGCGCATGAATGCGGCCTTGACCGGCGCAGGCCTGCTGAATCGCCTGGTCAGCGCCCGGCCCGCAGAGATGCCGGCGCTGATCGCCGCCTTTGCCTATAACTTCCTGCTGTTCACGGCCTACTACATCCTGCGCCCGCTACGCGATTCCATGGGTGTCGCGGGCGGTGTCGAGAATCTGGACGACCTGTTCGGTTACACGCTGATCGGCATGCTGCTCGCCGTGCCGGTGTACGGCTGGATTTCCGGCAAGTTCCGTCGCGCCGTGTTCCTGCCGTGGATCTATGTGTTCTTCGTCGCGCAGCTGCTCGGATTCTGGCTGATGTTCCGGATCCTCGCCGATGATGCGCCGACCGCACGCGTATTTTTCGTCTGGGTCAGCGTGTTCAATCTGTTTGTGGTATCCGTGTTCTGGAGCTTCATGGCAGACCTGTTCGATCGCGAACAGGCAAAACGGGTGTTTGCCTTCATCGCCGCGGGCGCGAGTTCCGGCGGAATCCTCGGTTCGAGCATTCCGGCGTTCTTCGCGCAGACGCTGGGTGACGTGAACCTGTTGCTGATTTCCTCGGCCCTGCTGGCCGGCACGACCCTGCCAATTCGCTACCTGCTGCGCTGGAGCGCGGCGCGTGCGCCCTCTGGCGAACGCCTCGATGAGCGCCCGATCGGCGGCAATCCGTTCGCGGGTTTCACGCGCGTCTTCACCTCCCGTTACCTGTCCGGGATCGCGCTGTTCGTATTCCTGATGGCCGCGGTGTCGACGTTCCTGTATCTGCAGCAAGCGGAGTTGCTGCAAGTGCATTTTCCGGACCGTGCCGAGCGGACGGCTTTCCTGGGCCGGATCGAGTTGACGGTCAACGTGGCGGTGGTACTGATGCAGATGTTTGCAGTCGGCAGACTGACCTCGAGATTCGGGCTGCCGGTCATGATCGTCTCAGTGCCGCTGTTCGTGGTCGCGGGATTTCTGTTGATCGCGGCTTCGCCGACGCTTGCAACACTGGTCGGCGTCTATATCTTCCGCCGCCTCGGGCAGTACGCGGTCGTCCGCCCGTGCCGGGAGATGCTCTATACGACGGTCGATCGCGAATCGAAGTACAAGGCCAAGAGCGTCAACGACACGCTGGTCTACCGGACCAGCGACTTTGTCGTCGCGAAAGGCCATGACGCCTTCGTTTCGGCATTTGCGGCGAGCCTGACCTGGGTCGCATGGCTGGGAGCCGGTGTCGCGGCTCTGTGGGCAGTGGTGGCCTGGATGCTCGGGCGCGCGCACGAGCGCGCCGTCGCAGGAAGGTCCGCGAGGTGATCAGTTCTCGAGCCGGAAGCGCATCCGCGCCTGGACGCGCTGGTCAACGACCGAGCCATTGACGACGCGCGGCTCATAGCGCCAGCGCTCGACTGCCTCGATCGCGGCGCGCTCGAATACGCCAGCAGGTTCCGCCGCGCGCACGCTGACGTTCTGCGTTGTGCCGTCCGTCGCAACGGTGAACTCGAGATCCACCCAGCCCTCGGTGCCGCGTTCGCGTGCACGCACCGGGTATTCCGGCGGCACGAAGCGTGTGCGGCGCATTGAATTCTCGGGCACCACGGCGGGTGCCGCCGCCGCAGTCTTGACCACGCGCATTGCCGCGATCTCGCTCGCGACGGCTGAAATTTCCGAAACTGGGGCGCCGGCATCGGTCGCGGTGCGTAGCATCGCATCGGCGCGATCCGGGTTGTCGGCCGCGACGAACTGACGAGCCTCGGTGAGCGCACGCGTGGCGAGCAATGCGCTGGTATCCGCAAGACCCTCGTAGGCAGGGTCCGAGGCACGCAACAGGTCGAGGTAATGGCGTGCAGAGTCGCCGGTCGGCTCGATCAGGCGATTCTGGGCGATGCGCTGGTTGGCAAGCAGCAGGAGCCGCACACGGTCCGCGCGCACATTGCCGACCCTGGCCGCCTCCAGATCCGCCCTGATTGTGGCGATCTGGGTCTGATTGACGTCGAGCGCGACCGCCTGGAGCAGCCACGCGCTCGCGTCGTCGAGCCGGCTTTCGCGGATCGCCTGTTGCGCGTTCACTTGCAACATTGCAGCGAGCGCGATGATTCCTTGCTGGACACCCGGATCGGCCGGATCGAGCTGGCGGGCTGCGAGCAGGTAGGCATGCGCACTGTCCTTGCCGCCAACCAGCTTGCTGCTACGCATCCGGTCATTGGCGAGCAGCACGAGACCCTGTGCGCGGCCGGCGGTGGTCTGCGCTGCGATGGCATCGAGCTTGCGTCCGACCGCGGCGTTGACGGTACGCGCGGGTTGCGTGCCCCGGACCTGCAACTCGCGTTCGCGCTCGAGTTGCGCGACGAAGAACTCGAGGCGCGGGTGATCCGGACGCGCAAAACGTGCGGCATCCACGGCGCTCGCGAGTCGCACCAGATCCTGCTCCATCAACGCGCGTTCGGCCTCGACCAGCAGTTCATCGGCAACGGTGTCGATACCGCGCTGCGCCATCCGGTTACCTGGATCGCGACCCAGCACCGCGCGATAAAGTTCGAGCGCGTTCTCTCCCGGCGGATCGACCAGCTTGCCCTGCGCCAGTGCAAGACCAGCGGAGTCGAGAAGCTGCAGTAGGCGCGGATCGTTGCCCGCGTCGACTGGCGCGACCGCGCCGGATTCAGTACCCGGCTGGACATCGGAGAGATCGGTCCACGGCTTCCATTCCATGAGGCCCCAAATGATCAGGAGCAGCGGCACCAGGAGCAGGCTGCGCCGCAACCAGCGGCGGGCCCAGGCCTCATCGACCTTGAGCTTCGGCATTGCAAGCATCGGTCGTTCTGCCGTGGCAGACGACATCGAGCCTGCCAGGTTGGTGGTCTGGCGCGGTGCGACGGCCGGGTGGTCGCCACTGTGCTGAGCCCGGCGTTGCGTCGCATCCACGAAATTCCGGATGCGCTCGGCGGAGGCGGGCTTGTGCAGGAAACGGAAGATGGCGCCGCTTGAGACCAGCGGGGCGAGTTCGGCTTCGTCGTCGCGGCGGCCCGCGACGATGATCGCGAGATCCGGAAACTGTTTGTGGACTTCGTTGACCAGGCCGCGCGTGTCGTGATCGGCGAGCGAGGAATCAATCAGTAGCACGGCGTTGCCGGAGGCGACCAGCAGGTCGGCCGCATGCGTCGCGTCGTCGGCGCGCCAGACTCGATGTATTCCGGCGAGTGAATCGCGCAGCAGGTCGATCAACGCCGGATCGGCCGCGAGCACGATGACATTCGCACCCGTGCTGGTGCTCGGACTCGCGGGCGCAGGCGCGCTTGCGACGGCAGCACGCAGCGGCGCCTTGGGCGCGAGCGGATCCGGCGCCTCATCGCCCGGCTGGAGGTCGGAGTAATCGATATTGATCGTGTCGTCAGGGTCGATGTTCATGGTTCCAGGCGTCGAAAACTCGCGCAAAAACACTCTGTCACGGGCACAAATGCCGGCGACAGACCTGCCGTGACCATCTTTGACAAAATCCGTCGTGGCGAACGAGACACAAGTCGCGTTTCGCATTTGGGCCGCGTGACGCAGTTCGAAAAACCCCACTGCCTCCGGCACTTGCAGGAATAGCGGGTCTGGAGGGGCCATTGGGGTGGGCCGGTGTGGTGGATGCACCACAATCGTTTCCGATTTTTCGACTTTCACCGAATTATGTGAATCTCGACAGGGGCCTGAAAGCCCAAGTAAGGTGGCCCGGCCCTGTTGGGGGTTTGGGTCACTGCACCGGGAGAGACAGGCATTACGCGCCAGATTGCATTTGTTTCCAGCTTGCCGGCCGAGCATCAGCACCAGCTTGAGGCGCTGCTGTTCTTCAATGGAAGGCAGCACCGGGTCCGCAAAGGCATCGAGACCGCCATTGATCGTTACGGCCCGCCCGAGATCGCCGTTGACGGAAATACGTTGCGCGTACGCGTCGGGGGGCCTTCCGAGGCCCAATGCCTGTTCGCGGTCGAACGCGACGGCAAGGTTTCGAGACCGGTCGGCCTGATCCTCTACGTCCGCGACAGTTTCGAGCGCATCACCGTACTGCACCTGGTGGTCGACGAGGCTTATGCGGTGGGTGGGCCACGCGCGAAATACAACTTGCTGCTGCGCCTGGTACAGGCGGTCAAGCGGGTGGCGCGTTGCACCTCCGGCATCCGCCACGTCGAACTGGTCTATTCTCAGAACCGGTCGCGCGCCGCCTACGCCTGAGCAGTGGAAAAGGGGATGCCCCCTTTGGAAGGGGACGTCCCCTTTTCAATTGGAATGTGACCGCACCCCGCCGCAGGAGAAAATCATGACCCGTTTCATTCGTCTGCTGCCGGCAGTCGCCTTGCTATTCGCTGCGTCCCTGCCCGCGGGCGCCGCCTCGCGCGAGGAGCTCGACGCCGACGTACGCGAGGCGACCGCCGCGCTGTACACGCACTCGAGCGCGGCTAAGGAGCTGGCAGGGCGCTCCGCAGGGATGCTGGTGTTCCCAAAGGTCGTCAAGGGCGGCATCGGCATCGGCGGCGAATACGGTGAAGGCGCGCTGATCGTGGGCGGCCGCACCGTCGCCTACTACAACGTCGTCGCCGGCTCGATCGGTTTCCAGCTCGGCCTGCAGCAAAAGAGCCAGGTGATTCTGTTCATGAGCCAGACCGAACTCGACAAGTTCCGGAACAGCGATGGCTGGAAGGCAGGTGTGGACGGCAGCGTCGCGCTCGCAACGCTCGGTGCCGGCGGTCAGATCGACACCGAAACGTCCAAGAAGCCGATCATCGGCTTCATCTTTTCGAACAAGGGGCTGATGTACAACCTGACCTTCGAAGGCTCCAAGCTCACCAAGATCGAAAAGTAATCAGTGCCCCGGCCCGCCGGACAGGCCGCCGGTCAGCACGAGGCGCATCGCGGTTTCGACCGAGAGGTCGAGCGGCACGACCGCGGAGCGCGGCAAGAGCGCCGTATAGCCGCCGATCTGGTAGCTCATTGGAAAATAGACTGCGATCAGTTGGTGATGCGGCTCGACGATGCCGAGTTCCGCTGCGTCGTCGCGCGTGACGAAGCCGATGATCTGCGCATCGCCAAAGCGGGCGAGCACGACGCGCTTCAGGTCGCGGCGCTTGCCGTCGGCCGGCAGCAGCTTCATGAAATCCCGGCTCGCGCCGTAGATGGTCTTGACCACCGGGATGCGATCCAGAAACCCCTCCCAGGACTCCAGTACGCGCTGCACCAGCAGCGCATTGACCAGCGTGCCGGCCGCCAGCAGCAGGATTACGGCCGCGGCGATGCCCATGCCCGGGCGGTAGTGCTCGGCGGGGATCACCAGCAGCATCGCCTTGCGGAGCATGGATTCGGTCGAAGTGCCGAACCACCACAATAGCCACAGGGTCAGGCTGAGCGGCAGCACCACGATCAGGCCTCGTAACAGCGCACTGCGTAATTTGCGGAACATGGGCGTTCTCCGGTTGATACCCCGCATGATACCGGTCCCGGCCGCGGCTTCGTGGCGGTATCATTCCCCTCAGGAACCAGATCGCTACGATCGCAAGGAGCACGCCATGACAGTCGCAAAAATCAGTGAAATCACCTCGACCTCGAACCAGAGCTTTGCCGATGCGATTGCGAGGGGTATCGAGCGGGCGAACAAGACGCTGAAGAACATCAGCGGCGCGTGGATCGCCGACCAGGAAGTAATGGTCGAGAAGGGCAAGGTAATCGGCTACCGCGTCCGGATGCGGATCACCTTCGTTCTGGAGGGCTGAGTCATGCGGTTGCTGCCGCTCCTGGTGCTTGCATCCGCGCTCGCATTTGCGGCGCAGGCGGATGAAACCGCGACGATCGAACCGCAGGCGCTCGGCGAACGTCTCGCCTGGGGCGACCAGGCACTGGTGATACTCGATGTGCGCACGCCCGCCGAATATGCGGAGGGCCATGTACCGGGTGCACTCAATATCCCGCACACCGACCTTGCAGCACGGATCGCGGAACTGGACCGCGCCCGTGCGAGCGATATCGTGGTCTATTGCCGCAGCGGCACCCGCGCGGCACAGGCGCTGAAACTGCTCGAAGCCGCCGGTTTCAAGCGGCTGCTCCACCTGAACGGTGATTACCTGCGTTGGAGCGCGGAGCACCGGCCGGTGCTCCGCTAATCGAGTTCCTGCACCGCGACGACGATGCAACCGGGTCCGCCGTGCACACCGAGCGCGGTGCCGACTGGTATCAGCGGCAGGAATTCCGCGCGCGCGAGCCCGGCCGCAATCGCCGCGTGCACCAGTGCCGCGCCATCCGGCTCGTTGGCATGCGAGATGCCGATGCGCCAGCGCCGCGCCGGATCGAGCCGCCGGCGGATGTAGTTGCCGAATGGCCGATAGGGATGCGTGCGGCCAAACAGCACGCCGCCGATGCCGACGCTGCCGTCGGTGCGCACCGCGAGGATCGGTGTGAGGCCGAGCAGGTCCGCGATGGACTTCACCCAGCGCGGCACGCGCCCGCCGCGCACCGCAAATTCGAGCGTGACCAGGCAGCCCCAGGTGCGGGTGCGGCCGCGCGCATTGCGCGCTGCCTCCTGCACGGCCTCGGCATCGCCGCCTGCAGCCGCAACTTCCGCCGCACGCATCGCGATCAGTCCCTGTCCCAAAGCAGCAGTGCCGGAATCGATGGTCAGGATGCGCGCATTCGTGCGCGCGCGATGGGCCGCGGTCTCGGCGCTCTGGAAAGTACCGCTGACGCGCGCCGTGAGGCCCACGTACACGACGGCCCGGTAATGCGAACCGAGAAACTCGAACGCGCGGCGGAAATCCCCGGGCGGCGGCTGCGAGGTCTTCGGATGCTGCGGATTGCTGGCAAGTTCCCGGAAGAACTCTTCGGATGACAGCCCGACCTTGTCGAGATAGCTGTGCGTACCGAAATGCACCCGCACCGGCACGACGTGAATGTCGAGTTCCTCGAGCACCGATTCCGGGAGATCGGCGGCGGAATCGGTGACGATTGCGACCTGGCGCCGCGTCGCATGGTGTGCCATCTCCTGCTGGCGCTGCATGTCATCCGCTTTCTCGCCGGCCACCGTGCCGTACCTTGCGGCAAGCTCGAACAGGCGCGCCGGCTCATTCAGATGCAAGTGCAGCCGGACTTTGCGCTGCGTGCCGGCAACGACCAGGCTCGAACCGAGCACGGACGCCTCCTCGCGGAGCTTGCGCCGGTCGATCACTTCGCCGGTGATCGTGCATTCCGTGCAATAGCGATGCTGGAGGTCCATTTGCGTGCCGGCGGCGGATTCGTCGTTGTGTTGCAGCTCGATCGTCGCGTCTTCCGCGGGCACGACGCCGGTATCGAGGTAATCCGCCATGCCGGCGACCAGCTCGACGAAACCGAGCGCGCCCGCATCCACGACATTGGCGCGGCGCAGTATCTCGAGTTGCTCGCGCGTGGCTTCGAGCGAGCGGCGCGCGGTGGCGAGCGCTTCGCGAAACAGCAGCCGGAAGTCGCGTACGCCTGCGGTGTGGACGGCGTTATGGAGAGCGGCGGCGAAATCGGTCAGTACCGTCAGGATCGTGCCTTCGCGCGGTTCCGAGAGCGATTCGCGGGCGTAGCTCGCGCCGCCGCCGACCGCATCGGCGAATCCTTCCGCCGTGAGTTCCGGCAGATGGCCGGCGCGATCGCCGACACCGAGCAGGAACTGCGCAAGGATCGCGCCAGAATTGCCGCGTGCACCGTCGAGTGCCGCATCCGCGACGCGGGTCAGCAGGTGCCCGGCATGCGGGTCGAGGTTGCCGCGCAGCGCGGCGAGCACCGCCTGCAGGGTCAGCGCGAGGTTGGTGCCGGTATCGCCGTCCGGCACCGGAAACACATTGATCTTGTTGATGACCTCTTCGCACGAGATCAGCCGGTGTATGCCGGTGCGCAGCGCCGCGGAAAGTTCCGTGCCGCTCAGTGCGAGGGCGGGGAGGACAGCAGCGTTCATACTATCGGGGACGAGCGGGCCGCTACAACCGTGGCAGCATGAAGCGCCGGCCACGGTAATTGAGCACCGCACCATCGCGCGTGATCTCCTCGACTACCGGGCCTTCGGTGATCGTGGCGCCTTGCAGGTAGCGGCGGCCGTTGATGAACACGGCGCGCTTGGCCGCATCGTCCGCAAAGACATGCAGGTCAATGGTCAGTTCCGGCAGTCCGGTTGCCTGCGACGACAACGGCTCGACCGACAACGGCGGCCCTTCGGAATAGGTGACCCGCGCACCGGGTGTGGCAACCGGTGCATCGGGCAGGAGCGTGGGGTCCGGCGCAGCCGGTGGCAGCGTCGCAAATTCCGGCGAACCTGTTGCGGGTGCAAACGTCGCCTCTGGCCCGGTGTTCGCGGCTGCAACCGGTGCTGCGGTTGCTGCAGGCATGGTCGACGCGGGCAACAAAGTGGCCGCGGCGGATGGCGTGACCACGTTGGCAGACGGTGTCGTTTCGGCAGCTGGCGTCGCGCCATCGCGCATCATGAAGAACAGCAGCACGCCAACATTCACCGCGAGCAACAGGCCGATCGCCACTAACGCAATGGGCAGTCGTCGGTCCTCGCGCGCAACCGGCAACTCCGCGATGCTTGGCCCGCTCTGACGCTGGCGCTCAATCTCGGACTTGCGCAGCGCATCGAGGATGAAGCTCATGCGCCCGCCACAAGGGTCGGCGTGCCGGGGGCACCGAGTGCCGAGTCGAGAACCAGCTGGGTTTGCACGCCCGCGATGCCGTCAATCGCGAGCCGTTTGCTGCGCTGGAAGTCCTGGACCCGGCGTTCGAGATCGGCGTCGAAGTAGTCCTGCATCGTTTCCGAGGCAGGCAGGCCGTTCAGTTGCTCGAGCCCCTGGCGCAGCCAGCGCACGTCGTCGCCGCGCATGCCGGCACGCAGCGGACGAAGTTCTGCGCTCTGTGGCCGCCACAACACGAGGAACTCGCCGAACCAGTAGTCGGCCAGATCCGCGATCGGCACGCGGGTTTCGCTGCTGCCGATCAGCAGGCGTGCCTCATCACCCTCGAGTCCCGCGAGTACCACCTGGTGCGGCGCGCCGCTCGAATCGATCAACGTCAGGATCGCTGGCCGATTGATCAGTTTGAGCTGTGCGAACGACCCGCGCTGCCAGACGCAGGACAATCCATGCGTGTCGGCCTGTTCGCAGCCGCGACCCGTGCCGGCGACATATTTCGCGCCCCACAGGGAGAACAGCGAACTGAAGGCGCCATCCATCGTTGTCGCGGTCGCACGCTCTGCAAGCTCTGGCCCAAGTGCTGCGCGTGGCGGCGGCGCAGCGACTGCGGCGACGACGCTTGCTGCCTGCGCGGCCGGCGGGGCGAGTGCAACTTGCGGCTGCTCCGCAAGTGGGAATGAACGCCACAGCACTACGCTGAGCAACACGACGCCGGCGCCAGCACCGGCAAAGGCTGCGTAGCGCAGCCAGGGCGGCAGCACCGGCCGACCATAGACCTCGGATGCGGCGCGACGCACGAGTGCACCCGTGACGCGATGCTGCTCGCGCGTGTAGGCGCCGAGCAGTGCCCGGTCGGCGATCACATTGATGATGCGTGGCACGCCGCTGGACAAGCGGTGCAACTCGCGCAACGCCGCGGGAGTTAACAGCTCGCGTGTTGCGCCGGCGACGCGCAGCCGATGGCGCAGGTACGCGAGCGTCTCGGTTCGGCGCAGCGCCTCCAGGTGATAACGCCCGGTGACGCGTTGCGCGAGTTGGCGCAGTTCCGGCTGCGCCAGCATGGCACGCAGCTCGGGCTGGCCGATCAGGATGATCTGCAGCAGCTTCTGCGTCGCGGTCTCGAGATTGGTCAGCAGGCGCACTTGCTCGAGCACGTCGGCGGAAAGGTTCTGCGCTTCATCCACCATCAGCACAATGCGCCGGCCGCGGCCGTGTGCATCGAGTAGAAAGTGGGTCAGCAGATCAACCAGGGTTTTGACACTGTCGGTCGAATCAGCCGGTACCTGGACATGCAGCTCGTCGCAGATGCAGAGCAGAAACTCGGCGGGCGTGACGCGCGGATTCAGGATCAGTGCGACATCGCAATGCGGCGGCAGCTGTTGCAGCAGGCTGCGGAGCACCGTGGTCTTGCCGGTGCCGACCTCGCCGGTCAACTGGATGAAGCCGCCGGCCTCGCTGATTCCATAGGCGAGATGTGCGAGTGCCTCCGCATGGCGCTCGCTGAGATACAGGTAGCGCGGATCCGGCGTGATCGCGAACGGCTTTTCGTTTAGCCCGAAAAAGCTTGTGTACATAATGACTTACGTACGGCCCACCGAAGCCGCGGGGGCACATGATAAGCGAAAAGGGCGACACCTGACGGAAGGGACGGAAGGGGACTGTCCCTTTTCCCAAAAAGGGACAGTCCCCTTCCGACGGAAAAGGGACAGTCCCCTCCCGTCAGGTGCCCGCGTGCTCACTTGTCACTTCCGCGCCGGATGGCCTCGGTGCCGAAACGGCCGTGGATCCTGTCGAGGGTGTCGTCGAGGCGGCTGGCCTCGGCGCTCTCGCTGCTCATGAACAAATCGAGCTGTCGCGCCGGTAGCAGACCGCTGACGCCGACGCCGAGCAATCGCACCGCAGCGCGCGGCTGCTCGGCAAACCAGCCCTCCAGCAAGTCCGCAGCCACCTGTGCGACGAGGCGCGTTTCCTGGGTCGGAGGATTGAAGCTCTTCTGCCGCGTAAAGGTCTCGAAATCACGGCGCCGCACCTTGATGCTGATCATGCCGGCCTTCAACTGCCGGGCCCGCAGCCGCGCCGTCGTGCGATCGGCCAGTTGCGCCAACCGTTCCTGCAATTCCTTGTGATCGCGGATGTCGGTGTCGAAGGTTTCCTCGGCGCTGATCTGCTTCTCGGGTGTATCGGAGACGACCGGACGATCGTCAATGCCCGCGGCGCGATCGCGGAACTTGCGGGTCTCGCGTCGTAGCAGTGGCCACAGCACGGACTCCGGTGCGTGGCGCAACTGGCCGAGCGTGAAGATGCCCTGTTCCTCGAGGCGCTCCGCGGTCTTTGGGCCGATGCCGAACAGGCGGCGCACCGGCATCGGATCGAGCGTCGCCGTCATGTCGTTCTGCCGTATAACAGTGAGTCCGTTCGGCTTGTGCATCTCGGAGGCGAGTTTCGCCAGCAGCTTGTTGTGCGAGACGCCGACCGAGGCGCTGAGGCCGGTGCGCGCGCGGATCCGGCTCTTGATTTCGCGCGCCATCTGTTCCGCGCCGCCGAACAGGCCGATGCTGCCGGTCACGTCGAGAAACGCCTCGTCGAGCGAAAGTCCTTCGACCAGGTCGGTGAACTCGCGGAAGATCTCGAACACCTGGTCCGACACCTCGCGATAGCGCTTCATGCGGGGCCGCACGACCACGACCTGCGGGCAGCGTTTCAATGCTTCGCGCATCGGCATCGCGGAATGCACGCCAAAGCGGCGCACCTCGTAACTTGCGGCCGCGACCACGCCGCGCCCGCCCGCACCGCCGACCACGACCGGCTGGCCGGCCAGTTCCGGCCGGTCGTGTTGCTCGACAGCCGCGAAGAAGGCGTCCATGTCCACATGCAGGATCGAGCGGTGTTCGCTCATGACAGCGAGAGCACCGAATAAACAAGGCCCGCCATCATCGTAATGCCGAGCAGCAGGAAATAGATCGACACCAGCGTGGTGAACTTGAACGCTGTCTTCAGGCGGCCCTCGCCATAGACGACGCGCATGGACCGGTAGATGTAATAGAAGAGATAGAGGAACAGCAGGAAGTTGACGAATCCGAGGATGCCGATGAACGGCACCTTCAGCAGGGCGGCGGCGCTCACGACCTGTGTCGCGAGGATCAGCAGGAACGTGAACGCGTGGTTGTGCAGGAACAGCACGAGGTGCTCGGCATACAGGCGGCGCGGCCGCCAGTAGAACAGGAGCGCGACGCCCGCCATCAGCGGCAGGAACAGGAACATCAGCTTGGGCGCGGTTGCGGCGAAGCGCTCGGCAAGGCCGGCGCCGCCGTCCGCCCGGATCTTCCGACAGGCGCGGTTCAGGGCGTCATTCCAGTCCACGCCGAATATCTTCGGCAGGTCGGCGGTGCAGGGTTCGCTTCCGGCCGCCGCCTTGCCGGACTGGCCCGATCCTGTGATGACGACCGGCGCGAGGATGTCTTTTCCGTCTGCGTCGGTGCGGACCAGCGAGAATCCCGGCAGCAGTGCCGACAGCGCGAAGAACAGGATGCTGACGGCGAGGTACAGCCGGAATGGCGGCAGGTAACTCTGGTGCCGGCCGGCGATGAACTCGCGGGTCAGCTCACCAGGCTTGAGCGCGAGCAGGCGCAGCGTGCGCCAGACACGGCTGTCGAGATGCAGCAGGGAATGCGTGACATCTCCGGCCACCTCGCGCATTGACAGTACGTGAACGTCACCCAGCTGGCCACAAGTTGCGCAGTGCTTGCCGGTCAGCGGGGCGCGGCAATTCAGGCATTGTTTCGGCTCGAGTGCCGCCGGCGTGAGATCGTGACGCGGGTAAACCTTGCGCCGCACGCAGCGCACGCGCCCGGCGAAGCGTTCCGCGGTCTCGGTGCGAAGCTTGGTCGCATTGTTCTCGAGGTACTGGTCGAGCGCGGCCGCGCTCTCGATGCGATAGCGGATCAGGCGCCGCTGGGACTCGCCTGTGGCCGTCTGCGGCGCCTCGATCGTCGCGCTGAGGAATCCCGCACAGGCGAGCACATCCCGGATATGACCGGGTAGCCACGCGTCGTAGTCCGCGACGATGTCGGGGTCGAGTTGGCACTCGACTTCATATATGAGGTTGGATAGCACGCTGCGGCTCTATCGAGCGACAGCACGATCTTAGCTCAGCCGGTCTGAGATCACACTTTGTGACCTCAAGTCGCCGCGTTCAGGCGATCGCCAGCCGGTCGATGTGGCGCAGCTTGGCGAAGTCGCTCAGGCGGTAGAAACGCCGCATTTCAGCGAGCCAGGAACCATCCTCCCTGCGGCACAACGCCCGCAGGCGCGGCTCGAGCCGGGCGCAGAAGCGCGCGGCATCACGGCTAGCCCGGCGGTAAATGGACTCATGACCGGCGGCCAGTACGGGATCGATGCGGGTGCGCTGGAACAGCAGCGTATGCAGCTCGGCTGGAAATCGGTGCGGACATTGCCTGCGCAGCAACAGGAAACACGCGATGTATTTGTCGATCTCCGCCTGCAGCTCGAGCGTGAGGCGCGACACCGGGCGGTCATGGCCGGCGTGGTGCGCAACACAGAGAAAATGACTGACGCCTTCGAGCGCGGTCCAGCAGTCGGCGACATTGTCCTGGTTCAGTTCATCGGTGGGATCACGGTGCTCCAGGCGTTCGAGCAGCGCCGGGTCCAGGTACAGCGACATGCAGAGCTCGTCATCCACGGCGCTGACAAACAACTGTTCGTCACCTGGTGCGTCGTGGCACTCGCCCGGAAGCGTCTGCCGGTCGGTGACCAGAAAATCCTCGACGCGGCAGCCGATCTCGAGATCGTAGATTCCCGTCAGCAGCAACTCCAGCCTGCCGAGGGTCGCGCCGGACATTTCAGTTTGCGAACTTGCCGGAAGCCACGGGTTGTACGCCCAGCTGCATCAGCAGGCGGTGCGCACGCTTGCTCCCGGTCGTGTGCCACAGATCGTAGAGGCGCAGCACGTCGCACTGCGATTGCTTTGCCGCGCCGTCGCCGATTTCATTGAGCGCGTCCACCAGCGGCTGAAACTTGTCTTCGAGTTCCGCGAACACGTTGGCAAGCACCCGCTGTGTGCCGTGGTAGGGCGCCTGTGCGAGTGCGCCGTAGGCACGGGCGCCCATCGCAATGTGGTAGTGAACGTCCACCGGGCGGCGTGCGAGGCTGCCGGCCAGGAATCCGGCGACGAACAGGGCCACGTCACCGAGGCGTTGCAGGATGCGGAAACGATGCCGCTCGTCAGGGGCGTCAACCGCCTCGGCGAGCAGCAGTGCGAGCGGCTTCATCTGGGCCCGCTGCTCCGGGCCCGGTTCGAACAACGCATCGGTGCGCGAGAACATCGCAAGCAGATTCACCACATAGTGTTCGGTGTGATCCTGCACGCGCAGGTGCTGATGCTCGAGCGCATGCTGCAGCGCTTCGCGGAAGAACTCGCGCACATCGGCGACGGCCAGCAGCTCCATGGCGCCAGTTCAGACCTTTCCGCGTGCCGATTCTGCAAACTGCGTCGCAGCTTGCTGTGGCAGTCTGGGCACGGGAGTGCTGACGCGGCGGGCTTGTGATGCGGGTCGAGCCGTGCGGGCCGACAGCCGAAGTTACTATTCTGTCGCGAGGGTGAATCGATGAGCGTGCCGGGAAGCCGCCTGCGGCGCGAGTTGCTGCCGATCTATCTGGCACTCAACTGGGTCCTGGCGGCGTTCGGAGAGGAGATGGTCTGGCGCGGCTATGCGCTGGCGCGCGTCGCGCAGTTCTGCGGCGGTGGCATCCGCGCGTGGGCGATCGCACTGGTGATCGTGAACCTCGGATTCGGACTCGCGCATCTCTACCAGGGACCATCGGGTGTCGTGCAGGCGTCGGTCGCGGGTGTACTGCTCGGCGTGCTTTACATTGCGACCGGCCGGAATCTCGTCGTGCCGATCATCGCGCATGGCGTCAGCAACTCGATCGACTTCACGGTGATGTACCTTGGATGGTATCCCGGGGTCGGCGCCACGTAAAAAAGGGGACGCACCCTCTTAAGGGGTGCGTCCCTTTTTTAGGCGACCTGCCAGCTGCCACCGTCGAGCTGGATCTCGTAGGTGCTGCCAGCGACGAGCTCGCGCGGGTCGAAATCATCGACGTTGATGATATCCATGACCTTGTGGTCGTAATCGCGCAGTTGCGCAGCCTCGGCCTCGCTGATGATGCCGGCGGCCTGTGCTTCGCGGATCTGGCCTGGCAGGTCGAGCGCGTCCACTTGCCCGGTCTTGACGCCTTCAACGCGGATGCGCTTCAGGATCGGCTCTGCTGCGATTGCCAGTTCCATCGCCTGCTGCACCAGGCCGAGGTGATTCTTGGGCTCGAGCGTGCGATAGACGTAATGGCATAGCCGTTCGCGCGCTTCCCCTGGATTCATCACGAGTTCGGCAATCTTCGGATTGAGCCGGTCTGACGGCGCGAAATAGGTCTGACCGCGCGGGAAGATCAGTGCGCGCATCAGTACCGCGAGCCAGCGGATCGGGAAATTCCGCAGGAAGCTGTGCAGCTGTTCCTGCGCCTGGTAGAGCAGGTGGCGGCAGGCGTATTCGACCAGCGGCAGGTCGGCCGCGGGGCGTCCCTGGTTTTCATAGTGCTTCAGCACCATGGATGCCAGGTACATGGACGACAGCACGTCGCCGAGCCGCGCCGAGAGATTCTCTTTCTTCTTCAGGTAACCGCCGAGCGAGAGCATCGCGACGTCGGTCGCGAATGCGAAGGACGCACTGAAGCGGTTGATGTGCTCGTAATAGCGCTTGGTCGGCCCGCCCATCGGCGCAGTGACGATGCGCGACAGCGTGATGGCGCCGAAAAACGAGCGCACCGCGTTCGACATCGTGAAGCCGATGTGGCGGAACAGCGCATCGTCGAAGTCGCGGAAGCCGCGCGCCCGGTCCGGGTCCTGCGCCGCGTTCATCTCCTTCAGCACCCACGGGTGGCAGCGCACCGCGCCCTGGCCGAAGATGATCAAGCTGCGGGTCAGGATGTTCGCGCCCTCGACCGTGATGCTGACCGGCACCATCTGGTAGCCGCGCCCGAGGTAGTTCTTCGGGCCGAGCATGATGCCCTTGCCGCCCTGCACGTCCATCGCGTCGTTCGCGATCATGCGGCCCATCTCGGTGGTGTGGTACTTGAGGATGCCCGCCGGCACCGAAGGCCGTTCGCCACCATCTATTGCCCCGGTGGTCACTGAGCGCGCGGCGTCAATGATGTAAGTGCGCGCAGCCATCCGCGCGAGCACCGCTTCGACACCCTCGAAGCGTCCGATCGGCATGTTGAACTGACGCCGGATACGTGCATAAGCGCCAGTCGAATACACCGCGCCCTTGCTGCCGCCGGTCGCGATGGACGGCAGCGAGATGCAGCGGCCGACCGAAAGCTGCTCGACCAGCATGCGCCAGCCCTGGCCCACCATTTTCGGCCCGCCGATGATCGCATCGAGCGGCACGAACACGTCCTTGCCGAGGATCGGGCCATTCTGGAACGGGCCGTTCAACGGGAAATGCCGCCGGCCGATCGTGATGCCGGGCGTCGCGCGCGGCACGAGCGCAACCGTGATGCCGAGGTCGGTCTGGTCTTCGCCCAGCAATTTATCCGGATCGAACAGCCGGAATGCGAGGCCGATGAGGGTCGCGATCGGGGCCAGCGTGATGTAGCGCTTCGAGAAGTTGAGCCGGATGCCGGTGACTTCGCGGCCCTGGTACATGCCTTTGCAGACCACGCCGGTGTCCGGGATCGAACCGGCATCGGAGCCCGCGCGCGGGCCGGTGAGACCGAAGCAGGGGATCTCATCGCCGCGCGCGAGTCGCGGCAGCAGGTGGTTCTTCTGTTCCTCGGTGCCGTAGTGCAGCAGCAGTTCCGCCGGGCCAAGGGAGTTCGGCACGACGACGGTGGAGGCCACGGTGCTCGAGCGGCTGGCGATCTTCACGACCACGCTGGAATGCGCATAGGCAGAAAATTCCAGCCCACCGAACTTCTTGGGAATGATCATCGCCCAGAAGCCCTTCTTCTTGATGAAGTCGAAGACTTCCGGCGGCAGATCCGCACGGCGGTGCGTGATGTCCCAGTCGTCGATCATGCGGCAGAGCTCTTCGCAGGGGCCGTCGATGAATGCCTGCTCCTCGGCCGTCAGTTTCGGCGCTTTCGCCGACAGCAATTTCTTCCAGTCCGGGCCGCCAGTGAAGAGTTCACCGTCCCACCACACCGTGCCGGCCTCGAGCGCCTCGCGCTCGGTCGTGGACATCGGCGGCAGCATGCGCTTGTAGATCTTCAGGAACCGGTTCGAGATCAGGTAGCGGCGTAGCGGGCGGATGTTGAGCAGCACATGCGGCAGGAACACGGCCCAGAGCGCGATCTTCCACCACAGCGGACCCGCGCCGAACCAGCTGTAGTAGACCAGCAGCAGGCCGAGCACGAGCGTCGCCGTCGCGAGGCTCGCGCGTTGATAGGCGAGCCACAGTACGAGGCTTGTTAATAGCAGCAACCAGAGCACTGGCAAAATCATGTCCTTCATACTAATACCGCGTTCAGCATGGGATGCGGGATTAGGCGATGCACCCTAGTCACTCGTTCATTTGCAGTGCAAAAGGACGTGTTCTGTATGCTGCCGACACGGGAGGTGCTGCTCATGGGCAATCTGATCGGGCGCGCGCAACGAATCCTGCTGACACCGGGCAGCGAGTGGCCGGTTATCGCCTCGGAATCGGCAACGACGGCGGGTCTTTACCGCAACTACATCGTGATCCTAGCGGCACTCGGGCCGCTCGCGATGTTCCTGAAGACCACGCTGATCGGCTACCAGGTGCTGTTCCTCGGCTCCTATCGCGTGGATTTCTTCGATGGACTGATCACGATGCTCGTGAGCTACGGACTCTCGCTGGTCGCGGTCTATGTGTTCGCGCTGATCATCAACGCGTTGGCGCCGACCTTTGGCAGCCAGAAGGACGCGCTGCTCGCCCTGAAATCGGCCGCCTATGCGATGACGGCGGCATGGATCGCCGGCCTTGGCCAGATCCTGCCATTCATCGGGTCGCTGCTGCTGATCGCAGGCGGTGCATACAGCGTGTACCTGCTGTTCCTCGCGCTGCCGGTCACGATGAAGACCCCGCCTGACAAAGCGGTCGCCTACACGGCGGTCAGCGTCGTCGCCGCGATCCTGCTGTTCTGGATCGTCGCGGCAATCGGCGGCGGGATCGCCGGTCGCGGTCCGTGGATGGGCGGTTACAGCGGTTGGTTTGGCGGCCCGGTCGTCAGCAAGCGCGGCAGCTTCGACAAGGACAGTCCACTCGGCCAGCTCGAACAATGGGGCAAGAATATCGAAGCGGCCGGCAAACGCGCCGAGGAATCGGCAAAGCAGCAGGGTGGCACGCCCTCGAACACCGCGATCGGCGAACTGGTGGGCGCCGTAGTCGGCGCGGGCCAGCCGGGCGATGCGCTTTCGATCGAAGCAATCAAGTCATTCCTGCCGGAAACACTGGCCGGCCTGCCGCGCACGGATCAGTCGGCCGAACGCAATGCGGCGCTCGGATTCGAAGTGTCCGAAGCGGCGGCCACCTATTCCGATGGCGTGGGACGGACCCTGCAACTGGAAATCAACGACACCGGCGGCGCGAAGGGGTTGCTGGCGCTCGCGAGCTGGGCCGGTGTCGAGCAGGAGCGGGAATGGAACGGCGGTTTCGAACGCAATCGCCTGGTGGACGGCAACATGGTCCACGAGCGCTGGGACGGGGCCAGCGGTGTCGGCGAGTACGGACTGATCGTGGGCCGGCGCTTTTCGGTCGAGGTCTCGGGCCAGGCTGCCGGCATCGAGGAACTGAAGGCCGCGCTCGGAGCCGGCGTCAACATCCTTGCGCTCGAGGCGCTGGCGAAGAAATAAAAAAGAAAGCCGGCGCAAGCGCCGGCTTTCCAGAAAAAAAGGTGCGTCCCTTTTTTGCGAGCGACCTGCCGGATTACTTTGCCGGGCGCAGCGTCACTTCGCGCACATAGGTCGTGCCCATGAACTTGCGCATCTCGAGCCGCGGGGCCGTCATTTGAGTCTGTTTGCTGGTATCAGGGGTCGCCCAATGCGCCGCTGAAATTGCGTCGAACTTGTCATTGTCGCCCTTGCTGTAGTCGAGCGCCTTGCCGTAGCTCGAATGCAGCGTGCAGAACATCACGTCGTAATCGTTTTCGTCTTCGCGCGGCTTGACGAATGTCTTGAAGTCCAGGATCAGGCCCTGCTTCTTCGCTTCGGCATTGATTGGCTCCGAGTGAGCGCGAATCCAATTCAGGTAGTTGTCGTACTGACCAGGACTGGTCTGGTAGGCGCCGCATTCCCATACCGGACCTTCGGTCCAGTGTTCCTGGGCGACGGCCGCGCCGGACGACATCAACAGACTCGCGGCCAGCAGGCCGATGACTTTCGAATTCATGCAAACTCCCCTTGAATGATTGATGGTATTGCACCCGTCGCAGGACGGGAGGGGGAGCATGTTACGCCGATCTACCAGGCGATACCGTAGTCTTCGCCGTGGTTGCTCGAGCCGCCCCACAGCGTGCCGTGCTCGTGATCGAGCTGGATCGCGTTGATCGGGCCCGAGGTGCGCGAGCCGTATTCAAGCTGGTAGCCGCGCTCCTTCAGGTCGCGCCGCACCCAGTCGGGCACTGCATTGTTCAACAGTATCCGGCCCGGAAAAATCTCGTGCATGCCAAAAGAATCATGCAGTTGCCAGCTGTTGAAGTTCGGCGCTTCCACTGCTTGCTGCGGCGTCATGCCGAATTCGACCACGTTCAGGAAGAACTGCAGCAGGTTCTGGTCCTGCGTGTCGCCGCCCTGCACTGCAAAGGCGAGCCACGGCTTGCCGTCCTTGAAGGCGAGCGACGGCGTCAGCGTCGCGCGCGGGCGTTTGCCCGGTTCGATGACGTTGAACGGATTCTCGTTGGCATCAAGCACAAAGGACTGCGCGCGCTGGCTGAGGCCTACGCCGGTCTTGCCGGCAATGACCGCAGGCAACCAGCCGCCGGAGGGCGTCATCGAGACCAGCCAGCCATCCTGGTCGGCGGCCATGACGGTCGTGGTGCCACGCAGGAATGAGCCGGTGTCCGGGTGCGTCGCAGCGGCGAATCGCCCGGCCTCGAACGCGGGAACCGCCGCGCGCTTTTGCAACAGCTCGAGATACGGATTCGTCTCGCCCTGGTGCGGGTACGGATCACCGGGACCGATCGCCGGATCATTGCGCGCGGGATTGATGAGCGCGGCGCGCAGTTTCGCGTAATCCTTCGACAGCAGACCCTTGATCGGCTCCTCCGGCGGGAAGTAAGGATCGCCGTAATAGAAATCCCGATCCGCGAACGCGAGGCTCATCGCCTGGTAGACCGTATGGATGTAGTTCGCGCTGTTGTAGCCCAGCGCCTTGAGGTCGAAGTTCTCGAGGATGTTGAGCGATTGCAGCAGCGCCGGACCCTGCACCCAGCGATCGAGCTTGTAGACGTCGATGCCACGGTAATTCGTGTGCACCGGTTCCTCGAACTCGACGCGCCAGCGCCCCAGGTCTTCTTTGGTGATCAATCCGCCTTGTTCCTGCACTCCGCGCACGAACTCATCGGCAATGTCGCCGCGATAAAAGCGCTCATACGCAGCCAGGATCGCCTCCTTGCGCGACTTGCCTGCGGTGAGCGCAGCCGCTTCCGCTTCGGTCAGTTTGCGCAAGGTCGCCGCGAGATCCGGTTGACGGAACATCTCGCCGGCGAGTGGCGCTTCGCGGGCTGCACCCGCATGCGGCAGCATCACGGCCTTTGAGTACGGCCACTGCTTGATCAATTCCTTTTCGAGCTCGATGCGATCCGCGGTTTCGGCATCGATCGGATAGCCGTCGGCGAGCGAGATCGAAGGCGCCAGCACCTCCGCGAGCGAGAGCCGGCCGTATTCCGCGAGCATCACGATCAGCGCGCCGGGGGTGCCGGGCGTCACCGCGGCGAGCGGGCCTTCCTCGGGCGGGTACTTCAGGTCCTTGCGGCGGTAGAAATCGACCGTCGCTCCGCTCGGCGCAACACCCAGGCCGTTGATCGCAATGATGCGGCCGGTTTCGGGATTGTAGATCAGCGCCTGGGTCTCGCCGCCCCAGGACAATACGTCCCACATGGTTGAGCTGGCCGCGAGCATCGCGCAGGCGGCGTCCACCGCATTGCCGCCGCGCTCGAACATGCGCGCACCCGCGGTCGCGGCCAGCGGCTTGCCGGTGATCGCCATCCAGTGCGATCCGTGCAGCGGCGGCTTCTGGGTCTTCTCCTGCGCCAATGCGGTACCGGTCAACGTGATCGCGATCAATGAAACTGCGGCGGCGGCCGCGGCGCGTTGGCCGAGCGACATCGGAATCCCCCTCAGATCAGTTCTTTGACGCCGTCGCGTTCCTCGAGCAGTTCGCGGTGCGTCGCATCCATGCGTCCGCGGCTGAATTCATCCACTGACAGGCCCTGCACGATCTCGTACCGCCCGCCGTTGCAGGTGACGGGATACGAGTACATGACGCCCTCGCCGATGCCATAGCTCCCGTCCGCCGGCACCGCCATGCTGACCCAGTCGCCGTCCGGCGTGCCGAGCGTCCAGTCGTGCATGTGGTCGATCGCGGCGGAGGCGGCCGAGGCCGCGGAGGACAAGCCGCGCGCCTTGATGATGGCCGCGCCGCGCTGCTGGATCAGCGGGATGAACTGCTCGCGGTACCACTGTGTGTCGATCAGCGAGCGCGCCGGCTTGCCGCCGATCGTGCAGTGCGCGATATCGGGGTACTGCGTGGCGCTGTGATTGCCCCAGACGATCATGCGGC
The DNA here is from genome assembly GCA_031403675.1 of Gammaproteobacteria bacterium. GTDB lineage: Bacteria > Pseudomonadota > Gammaproteobacteria > Steroidobacterales > Steroidobacteraceae > SCUD01. Next base: position 29,193 of record JANNTO010000071.1, read on the forward strand.
GGATCGCGGTCGTGTGCTTGCCGGTTTTCTCGGCGAGCTGGCCGAGCGAGCGGTTGTGGTCGAGGCGCTTCATCGCGGTGAAATTGCGCCGCTCGATGCCGGGCGCGTTCGACGCGGCGATCAGCGCATTCGTGTTCGCGGGGTTGCCGACCACCAGCACGCGCACGTCGCGGCTCGCGGCCTCGTCGAGCGCCCGGCCCTGGGCCGAGAAGATCTGGGCGTTCGCGAGCAGCAGGTCCTTGCGCTCCATGCCGGGGCCGCGCGGCCGCGCGCCGACCAGCAGCGCGTAGTCGCAGTCCTTGAACGCGGTCTTCGCGTCGTCGGTCGCAACGATGCGGTTGAGCGTCGGGAAGGCGCAGTCGGACAGCTCCATGACGACGCCGCCGAGCGAGGGCAGGGCCGGCGTGATCTCGAGCAGGTGGAGGTTCACGGGCTGGTCGGGGCCCAGCATCTGGCCGGAGGCGACGCGGAAGGCGAGCGCGTAGCCGATGTGGCCCGCGGCGCCGGTGATGGTGACGGTGACGGGTTTTTTCATTCAGCGATTCCTGGATTCCGGGGGCGCAGGATGGCCGCCGCAGGACCCGGATTGTACCAGCGATCGACGGCGCGCCGCGGCGGCGGCGTATTCGCTAGCATGGAACCTGGCGGAGGGAGGCGCGCCCGATGAAACCGGCGGTGGCGTGAACGGCGAGCAGCAGGTCGTCCGGGATGGCGCGGACGTCTTTGCCTGGCACGCGGCGGACAATCCGCTGCCTCAGGCGGTGGACGTCGCGATCATCGGCGGCGGCATCGTGGGATGCGCGGCCGCCTATTACCTCGGCAGGCGCGGCGTCACGGTCGCGCTGTTCGAGAAAGGCCGCATCGCCGGCGAGCAGTCCGGCCGCAACTGGGGCTGGGTGCGCCAGCAGGGCCGCTCGCCGGTCGAATTGCCGCTGATGATCGAGAGCCTGCAGCTCTGGAAGCAGCTGTCGGTGGATCTCGGCGAGGACACCGGCTTCCGGCAGGGCGGCTCGCTGTACCTGGCGGAAAGCGCCGCGCACCTCGCGGAGCTGGGCGAATGGCTTACCGTCGCCCGCGATCACGATCTCGACACGCGCCTGCTCGCGCCCCGCGAGCTCGGCGCCGTACTCGAGGGCGGCGAGCGCTGGGCCGGCGCGCTCTACACGGCGAGCGACGGACGCGCGGAGCCGAACCGCGCGGCGCCGGCGATTGCGCGCGGCGCGCAACGAAGTGGCGCGAGGGTCATCAGCCAATGCGCGGTGCGGCGGAGCAGCTCCTG
>JANNTO010000072.1:0-3686 GCA_031403675.1 Gammaproteobacteria bacterium
ATTGCGCGCTTCCTCGAGCTTGAGCGAGGCATGGGCACGCGCAAGCTCGCGTTTCAGCAGGTCCACTTCCTCTTCCCAGGTCATCGGGACGAGGTGGACGTTCCGGCGTCGGGCGCGAGAACTACACCTGGAGTCTCCGGAACGTTCACCTCGTCCCGATGACCTGGGAAGAGGAAGTAGACCTCCTCAAGCGCGAGCTCGCACGCGCCCACGCCTCGCTGAAGCTCGAGGAGGCCCGCAATCGCGGCCTGCCCGAACTGCCGGTGATCCAGTCGGACGAGGAGTTCCAGCGCCGCGCCAATGACGCGGTGAACCGTTTCCTCGCCTACCTTGAGAAGCGGGACCTCTATCCGATGCGCGACAACATGGGTCCCGCGCTCCGGGCGCAGATCAGCCACTACGAGCCGATCGAGACGCGCAATTTCTTCTCGATTGCGACCCACTACGAGCCGCTCACGCTTTACACCCACTTCTACCACTGGTGGGACCTCGCCCGCAAGCGCGACGAGCCGCATCCGAGCCCGATCCGCCGCGGGGCGCTCCTGTACAACATCTGGGACAACCGCGCGGAAGGCATGGCGACCGCGATGGAAGAGTTCATGCTGCACGCGGGCCTGTTCGACGATTCGCCGCGCACGCGCGAAATCGTCTGGATCATGCTGGCCCAGCGCGCGGCGCGCGGACTCGCATCACTGTACGCGCATGCCAACCTGTTCGACCTGCAGCAGGCCAAGGCCTTCCAGGTCGAATGGACGCCGCGCGGCTGGATGCGGCCCGACCTCGACCTGCTCGGTTTCGAACAGCAGCTGTACCTGCGCCAGCCCGGCTATGGCTCGAGCTACGTCACCGGCAAGCACCTGCTTGACGATCTGATGCGCGAACTCGCGCACCAGCAGGGCCGCGACTTCACGCTCAAGCGCTATTTCGATGAGGTGAATGGCGCCGGCATGATTCCGGTGTCGATGATTCGCTGGCAACTGACCGGCGACGATGACCAGATCCGGGCACTGCACGGCTCATCGAAGCATTGAAGTCGAGCACCTAAGGACGATCGCCCGCCGCAATGCGGCGGCCAGTGGGCCGCCGCACATCCTGCAATGATCAGCCGGCAGCGCCGAGGGCGGCGCCGACCACCGAAGCGCCGAATATCGCCCATCCGATCCACGACACGAACCAGGTTCCGGCGAGCGCGCAGGCCAGCTGAGCGATGCCGATGCCGACGACGCCGCGCGTCAGGCTGATGATGGCCATCACGGCGGCACCCATCGAGATCATCCAGCCGAGCGGTGTCGTGAATGGAATCGGCAACAGGATGATCACCCAGGCGATGATCAGCACGATCCAGGTCGGCTTGACCAGCGACGTATCCAGCACCTTGGCTGCAGTTTCGTTCATGACTTCGAACCCCCTGAAAAAAATAGACGGCGGGACCGGCGGATTCTGGCACTGTCATGCCGCGGGCGCCAGCGGTCGCGGCCGACCGATGGCATGACCCTGGACGAAGTCGATCCCCATCGCGCGTGCCGCCTCGAGCGATGCGCTGTCTTCGATCTGCTCCGCGACCAGCCTGAAGTTTAGTGAGCGCGCCATGCCGATGACGGCGCTGACCATGGCCTGATTGACCGAATCGCGGCCGATGTCACGCATGAACGAGCCGTCCAGCTTCAGGTAATCCATCGGCAGCTGCCTCAGGTTGGAGAATCCGCCGAGGTCGGTGCCGAAGTCATCGAGCGCGAACCGGCAGCCCATGCCATGCAGCACGTCGATGAAGCGCCGCGTCTGTTCCAGGTTGCCGATAACCGAGGTCTCGGCGACCTCGAAGCAGATCTGCTGCGGCTGCACGCCGGTGCGGTCCAGTTCCTCGACCACGAACTCGAGGTATGACGGATCGGCAAGCGTTTGCCCTGAGACATTGATCGAAAGACTGCGCCCCGCCGGAAGCCGGATCGCGCCCGCAGTCAGCGCCGCCAGAGCCGAACTGAGCACCCAGCGGTCAATCAGCGACATCAGCCGGTAGCGTTCCGCCGCCGGGAAGAACTCAGCCGGCGCCACCGGCTGGCCGGCGTCGTGCAGACGCACGAATACTTCCATCGCGGGTCCGCCCATCGAACCCGGCCGCGTCGCTTCAATCGGCTGGACATACAACTCGAAAAAACCGTCACGCAAAGCGGCCTGCAGGCGCTGCAGCCAATGGATCTCGCCGCGGCTACGCGCGACTACCTCGTCGTGCGACGAATAGACGTGTACATGGCTGTCGCTCTGCTTCTTCGCGACATAGCAGGCCGAATCGGCCGCATTCAGGATTTCTTCGAGCGAGTTGCTGTCGCCGGTCAGTTCGACCAGGCCGATGCTGACGCCGACGCTGAAGATGCGATCCTTCCAGACGAAACGGTATTCGCCGATCGCGCGCCAGATGTCGTCGGCGATCTGCCGCGCCTTTTCGAGCGGACAGCCGACCAGCAGCACGCCGAATTCATCCCCGCCGAGGCGCGCCACGGTATCCGAGTCGCGCACCGCCTCGCGGATCAGCGCCGCCACCTCGCGCAGCATGTTGTCGCCGGCGAGATGGCCGCTGGTGTCGTTGACGGCCTTGAACCGGTCGAGGTCGAGATAGCACATCACATGACCCTGTCGCCCGCCGCGCGCGACTTCGAGCGCCTCACTGAGCCTGCGCTCGAACTCGCGGCGGTTCACCAGGCCGGTCAGGGCGTCGTGGCTCGCCTGATAGGACATCTGCTGGGTCAGTCCGCGCAGTTCGCTGACGTCGTGCAGCATCACCGCGACACCCGCGATCTCCCCCTCCGCGCCCTTGATCGGCGACGCGGTCGCTTCGACGCCGAGTTCATTGCCGGAGGTGCGCGCAATCAAGAGCGCCCGGCGGCCGAGATTCACGCGGCTGCCGGTCGCGAGGCACTGCTGCACGGGATCCGGCAGCGGCCTGCGGTCGTTCTCATCGACGAAACCAAACATCGCGCCGAAGGCCTGTCCGATCGCATCTCCCCGGCGGATGCCGGTCAATGACTCCGCCGAACGGTTCACGTAGTCGATCAGGCCGTGGGAATCGGTGGTCAACAATCCTTCGCCGAGCGAATCCAGCGCGAGTTGCGATCGTGCCGGTGCTGCTGCCTGCGGTTCGTGATGCGGCAGCATCTCCTCCGCCGTGAACAGCACGATCCGGCGCCCGCCCGAATCGAGCGCCGAACCGGAAAGTTCGAGCCGCGTGACCTGGCCATGGGCATCCGCCAGTTCGACCTCAGCGAGCACCGGACCGTCCTGCCCGACCAACGCACGCTGGACCGCCAGGCCGGCGAGCTCGCTGTATTCCTTCGAGACCAGGTCGGCTAGGCTGCGGCCGACCAGATCGGCCGATTCGATGCCGACCATCGACACAAAGGCCTCATTCACGGCCTCGATGCGCTCACCGTATAAAATAGCCGCCTCGCGCATCGCCGCAAGCATTTCACGCGTGCCGTCGCTGCCGCCTTCCTTCTGGTGTGCGGTTTCGGACTCGTCCACGAGCCGTCGCAGCCTGCGGCGCTGCATCAGGACAGCAGCGGCAAACACGGCGGCCAGGATCGCGAACGCGACAGCAGCGATCACTGGGACCGTCATGCAGTCTGTCATCCCCTAGAATATTGTTGCGCTGCGCGGCCTCAGGCAGCATATCCCACGCTTGTACTAACGCC
>JANNTO010000073.1:0-1560 GCA_031403675.1 Gammaproteobacteria bacterium
GGCGAGAACCACACGAACATCGCAGCGATCGAATCGACGCTGGCGGCGGTGTGCGTCCAGAGGGGCGACCTCGACGCGGCCGAGGCGCACTTCCAGCGCGCGCTGGCGATCAACGAGAAGGCCCGCGGCCCGGAGCACTTCACCGTGGCCGACGTGCTCAGCAACCTGGCGGTCGTCGAGATCAAGCGGGAGAATCCCGCCGCCGCCGAGCCGTATATGCGCCGCGCCCTGGCCATCCGCGAGAAGGCCCTCGGCCCGACACATGCCCAGACCCAACAGACGATGCTGAACCTCGCGGCGATCTGCAAGTCCAACGGCAAGGAAGCCGAGGCGGCTGAACTTGAGAAACGCGTGCAAGACCTCCGCGCTCCCAAGCCGTAATCGCGCTGCCGAGCCCGTTTCCGAAGACACAGGAACAGCTCACGATCCAGGCTGACTACATGCAGCGCAAACTGGACGCTGCGCACAGTCCATTTTTTCCGCTGCGCGAAAAAGGGGACAGTCCCCTTCACATGCCGAGGTGCTTCACGAGGAAGGCCCACTGGTTGGCCCAGTGCTCCACCAGCATCCAGGTGGGCTTGCCGGCACCGTGGCCGGCGCGGGTTTCGATGCGCATGATCACCGGATTGGCGCAGGCCTGCGCGTATTGCAGCGCCGCCGTGAACTTGAAGCTGTGCCAGGGGACGACGCGGTCGTCGTGATCGGCGGTCGTCGCCAGCGTCGGCGGATAACACCGCCCGGGCTTCAGGTTGTGGACCGGCGAGTAGGCCAGGAGTGCGCGAAACTGGTCCGAGTCCTCGACCGTGCCATAGTCGCTCGACCAGGCATAGGCGTTGGCGCTCGGCGTGTGATAACGCAGCATGTCCAGCACGCCGACGGCCGGCAGCGCCGCGCCGAAGAGCTCGGGCCGCTGCGCCATCACCGCCCCGACCAGCAGGCCGCCGTTGCTGCCGCCGTGGATCGCGAGCTTCGCGGGCGACGTGTAGCGCTTTGAAATCAACCATTCGGCCGCTGCGATGAAATCATCGAACACGTTTTGTTTCTTCGTCTTGGTACCGGCATCGTGCCAGTCGGCGCCGTACTCGCCGCCGCCACGCAGGTTCGCGACCGCGTAGATGCCGCCCTGCTCCAGCCAGGCTGCGACCGCGGCGCTGTAGGCCGGCGTCAGCGATACGTCGAAGCCGCCGTAGCCGTAGAGCAGCGTCGGATTGGTCCCGGCAAGCGCGGCATCCTTGCGGCGCGTGACGAACATCGGCACGCGTGTGCCGTCGCCGCTCTCGAAGAAGACCTGCTCGGTGATGAACGGGCCGCCGTCGAAGGACACAGTTGGCTTGCGGAACAGGCTCACCTCGTCCTTCGCGATGTCGTAGCGATAGAGCGCGAGCGGCGTCAGGTAGTCCGTGTAGGCGAAGAAGGTCTCGTTCTCCTTCGGCGCATCGGGGAAGCCAATCGCCGTGCCGAGGCCCGGCAGCCGCAGATCGCGCAGGCGCTTGCCGTCCTTGCCGTAGATCGAGACCTGGGTGCGGGCATCCTCGAGGTAGCTTGCGATCACCTGGCCGC
>JANNTO010000074.1:0-12607 GCA_031403675.1 Gammaproteobacteria bacterium
CGCCATGTGCAACGGGCGTGGGTGTCGGTGCGCGCGGATCAATGCGATGAGCGGCTGCGTGCGGGCTTTCCGCAGATCGTCGACGGCGGACTCGGCACCGGCCCGATTGCCGGCATCATCGCCGCGCAGGCCCTGCATCCCGATGCGGCCTGGCTGGTGCTGGCCTGCGACCTGCCGCTGCTCGATGAACAGACACTGGATCAGCTGCTGGCCGGCCGCGACGCTCGACGCCTCGCCACTGCATTTCGGAGCGTGTCCGACGGGCTTCCGGAACCGCTATGTGCCATTTATGAACCGGCGAGTCGCGCAGCACTGCTGCGGCAAGTGGCCGCGGGCTTGAATTGCCCGCGCAAATTCCTGATCGCCAACGATCCGGCCCTGCTCGATGCCGCGCATCCGCACGCGCTCGACAATGCCAATACACCGCAGGACTTGGCCGCCATGCGCGCCGCGCTGGCGGCCTCGGAGCCGGCCTGATGCCGCGCATCCGCCTGCGTTACTACGCGCTGTTGCGCGAGCAAGCCGGACGTCAGGCCGAGACCGTGGAGACGGCCGCGCGGACCCTGGCCGAACTGTATGAGGAGCTCGCGGCACGTCATGGATTCGCGCTGCCGCAGAGTCAACTCAAGGTAGCGGTCAATGCCGCATTCACCGACTGGCAGCGTGCGCTTGAGGACGACGACGAGGAGGTGTTTATCCCACCGGTGGCCGGCGGATGAAGCGCTTCGAATTCGCGCATGCGGCGATCGAGCCGGGCGCGCTGGCCGCGCCGCTCGCAACCGGAGCAGCCGGCGGATTCGCCGCATTCGAAGGCCGGGTGCGCAATCACAACGAGGGCCAGGCCGTCACCGGTCTCGAGTACGAGGCCTTCGAGGAACTCGCACTCGCCCAAGGCGAACGCATTGTCCTCGATGCTCTACAGCGCCATGGCGCGCTCCACGCGCGTTGCGTGCACCGGCTCGGGAGCCTCGCGGTCGGCGATGTCGCGGTCTGGGTCGGCGTCGCAGCAGCTCACCGCGGCGCGGCCTTTGCCGCATGCCGCGAGATCATCGACGAGATCAAGCATCGTCTCCCGATCTGGAAGAAGGAGCATTACGCGTCCGGCGCCAGCGGCTGGGTGAACTGCGAGCGCTGCGCGACTCACGCGGTTGCAGCCCCGGCGGCGCCGCAATTTGATTATTCGCGCCAGACGGCATTGCCGGAAATCGGCGCCAGCGGCCAGCAGCGCCTCGCGCAGGCGTCGGTTGTGGTGATCGGCGCAGGCGGTCTCGGCTGCGCTGTGCTCGCCGGACTTGCGGGTGCCGGAATTGGCACGATCGGCATCGTCGATCACGATGTGGTCGATGCCTCGAACCTGCATCGTCAGCCGCTGTTTACGATGGCCGATGTCGGCCGCCCGAAAGTCGAAGTGGCCGCCGCGCGACTCGCGGCCTACAACCCCTCGATTCGTTTGTTGCCGCGCGCGCTGCGCCTCGATTCCGGCAATGCGATCGATCTGATCCGGGAGTTTGATGTCGTCGTTGACTGCAGCGATAACTTCGCGACCAAGTTTCTGGTGAACGACGCAGCGATGCAGGCTGCCAGGCCCGCCGTGCTTGCAAGTGTGTATCAATATGAAGGCCAGCTGCAGGTCGTGCGGCCCGACACCGCAGGTTCCTGCCTGCGCTGCCAGTGGCCGGACGCGACCCGGGACGGTCTGGTTGGCAACTGCCGGCAGAGCGGCGTGCTCGGTCCCGTGCCGGCAATACTTGGCGGCCTGCAGGCGATGGAAGTACTGAAACTGCTGCTGGACCTGCCCGGCCAGCTGCGCAACGAACTGCTGTTGATCGATCTGCTGGACCATGGTCAGCGCCGGTTGCAGGCACCGCGCGATCCGCTGTGCGCCGGCAACTGCCGCCATGTGGCGATGCCGCGGCATCCCGGGGCGGCACAGGATCTCGACGTCGAGTTGTCGCTGGCTGCCGCCGCCCGCGAAGGATTCCGCATCATCGACATCCGCGAACCGTATGAGTGCGCAGCAGCACCACTGCCGCTCGCGGGCCAGCAGGCATTGCCGATGGGGCGCCTGCTCGATGGCGATCTGCAACTCAAGCCGGGTCTGCGCTATCTGCTCGTTTGCGCGCACGGTGTGCGCAGCCGCGCGGTTGCGGAATTGTTGCGATCGCAAGGTCGCGACAACGTTTGGTCGCTGCGCGGCGGGCTTGCGGCCGGCCGCGACTGAGAGCGATCAGAACGCGAACTGGTCGGCCGGCAGTTCCATCACGGGCCTGGCGCCCGCACCGATTGCGTCAAGATGCGCCGCCGCCCGCGGCAGCACGCGCTGGAAATAGAAACGTGCGGTGGCAAGCTTGGCTTTGTGGAATGCAGCCTCGGCGGCGTCTTTCTGCAATGCCGCGGTCGAGACCGCTGCCATCCGGGCCCAGCACCAGGCCAGGCACAGATAGCCCGTCAGCTGCAGGTAGTCCATCGCAGCGGCTCCCGCCTCGTCAGGATCGCGGCCGGCGCGCCTCGCCACTTGTTCGGTCGCCTCGCTCCATTCCTTCAGCAGTCCGGCCAGCGGCGTGATGAATTCCGACAGCTCCTCGGAACTTGCATGGCGCTCGCAGAAACCGCCGATCATGCCGCCGAGCTGCCGCGCGAGTGCGCCGCCGGAGCCCAGCACCTTGCGGCTCAACAGGTCCATGGCCTGCACGCCGTTGGTGCCTTCGTAGATCGCCGTGATGCGCGCGTCGCGGAAATACTGCTCGACACCGGTCTCGCGGACATAGCCGTGGCCGCCGTGCACCTGGAGCGCGAGACTCGTGCACTCGAGCGACATCTCGGTGACGAATCCCTTGACGATCGGTGTCAGGATCGCAAGCAGTCCGTCTGCGCGCTCGCGTTCCGCCGCATCCGGATGATGCAGCGCGCGGTCCATCTGCAGACTGGCGAACCAGGTCAGCACGCGCGCGCCCTCGATCAAGGACTTCTGCGTCAGCAACATCCGGCGCACGTCCGGGTGGCCGATGATCGGGTCGGCCGCGGCACTCGCACCGCCGCCCGAAGTGCGGCCCTGTCTGCGCTCGCGCGCGTAGCCGAGCGCAGCCTGATACGCACCCTCGCATTGGGCGAGCCCCTGCAGGCCGACCCACAGGCGCGCGTGATTCATCATCGTGAACATGCACTTGAGGCCGCCGTTGATCTCGCCGACCAGCCAGCCGCGCGAATTGTCGAAATTCATCACACAGGTCGCGGATCCGAGAATTCCGAGCTTGTGTTCGAGGCTCGCGCAGCTCACGCCATTCGCTTCGCCAGGCGCGCCGTTCGCGTCCGGCAGGTACTTGGGAACCACGAACAGGCTGATGCCGCGCGATCCGGCCGGGGCATCCGGCAGTTTCGCCAGCACCATGTGGACGATGTTCTCGGTCAGGTCGTGCTCGCCGCTGGTGATGAAGATCTTGGTGCCGCTGACCCTGAAGCTGCCGTCCGCCGCGGGCTCGGCACGCGTGCGCATGAGTCCGAGGTCGGTACCGGCATGCGACTCGGTCAGGCACATCGTGCCACTCCAGACGCCGCTGACCATTTTCGGCAGGTAGATCCTGCGCAGATCTGCGCTACCGTGCTTCGCCACGCACAGCACTGCGCTGTCGGTCAGGCCGCTGTAGAGCTTCCACGACATGTTGGCCGTCACCAGCATTTCGCCGACCGGCCCGCCGAAACTCTCCGGCAATCCCTGGCCGCCAGCGTCCACCGGACCGCACAGCGCCGCCCATCCGTCTTCGACATATTGGCGATATGCCCCGATGAAGCCCGGCGGCGTGACGACCCGCCCATCTGCCTCGCGACGCACACCGATGCGGTCGCCGCCCTGATTGGTCGGTGCGATCACGTCTTCGGCGAAGCGCGCGCAGCTGTCGAGCACGCCGTCGATCAGCTCGGCATTGACGTCATCGCGCCCCAGATCGCGGTAGTGATTCTCGACGCGCAGTACGTCGTACAGCACGTAGCGGAATTCGCGCAGGGGCGCCTTGTATTGGTGCATGAACGGGAGGGTGCGGGCGGGTCAGTCGACCGCTTCGGCACAGGTGATGCAGCGATCAGAATATGGCAGCGCCTGCAGCCGGCGCTCGCCGATCGGTTGGCCACAATTGCTGCAAGAACCGTAAGTGCCCTGGTCGAGCTGCGCCAAAGCCCGATTGATCTGGGCAAGCTCCGCCGCAGTGGCCTCTCCAATACCGGCCAGCACCGCATCATTTTCCATCTGCACGACCTGTTCGGCGAAGTCCTTGTCCAGCGGACCCGATGCGCGCGTGATATCAGCGTGGACTTTGGCGGCACGCGTCAGCAACTCCTGCTTCTGCGCCTGCAGTTTCCGCCGGATCGCCTCGATTTCTGTCGCCATGGGACCCCCACCGCTCAACATCGGGCGGCGGCGATTGGCCGCCGCCGCCCAGGTCCCTTCAGTTTACCTGTACTTCGACTGTCCGGGCGCGCGCGGTGGGTTTCTTTGGCACCCGGACTTTCAGGATGCCGTTCCTGCTCTCGGCTTGAATCGCGGCAACATCGGCATCCTCCGGCAGACGGAAGCTGCGCGAGAAGTTGCCGTAATGGCTCTCGGTGCGATGCACTTTTTCGTCCTGGTGCTCGACTTCCTTACGGCGCTCACCATTGATCGTGATCACGCCTTCGTCAACCGTGACCTTGAGGTCTTCCTTGCTGACTTCCGGCAATTCGGCCTTGATCAGGTAGTCACTGTCGGTCTCGGAAATGTTGGCGACCGGTGTCCAGGACGGCAATTCGTCCTGCTCGGCGACGGCGCCGGCCAGCCTGCCGGTCGGCAGCCGGCCGACCCACGGGTTGTAACTCGAAAAAACATCGTCCAGTTCCCTGAACGGGGCCCAGCGAATCAGTGTCATGTTGAGGTCTCCTTACCGCCGGTGGCGGGCATGACCTGCTGGATGGGGCCGGTCCGCTACCAACTCAAGACCACCCGTGAATGGCGGGTCGCCCGGGCGCTGGCGTTGCTACGGATCGGCCCGCGACCGTAATATCAGGGCGCTACTGGCCGTCTTGATGGTCATCGATTGCGCAGGGGAGTTCATGGCCCGCGATCACAACCCGGTACCCGGACAGTGGTACGAGAGCCTCGAAGACGAGGAGACTTTTCGGGTCCTCTCGATCGACGAGGACGCGGAGTTGATCGAGCTGCAGTACGAGGACGGCGATGTCGAGGAGATCGACTATGAGACCTGGCAGGAGCTCGATCTCGACCTGACCGTGGAACCCGAAGGCTGGTCAGGCTCCGACGATGAAGACGAGGATGACGAAGAGGACCTCGACGAGGACGACGACGACGACTGGGATGACGATGATGACGACGATGAGGATGACGACGAGGACTACGGCGACCGCGACGACTACTGACGCGTGGGTCCCCGCTCCCGCTGCCTTTCTTCTGGAACCTGCCCCGGCGGTACTGGTCTCAGGAGCATTGCTTGGCCGGAGGATTCCGATGAAAACCATCTTACTGGCGATCCCGCTGCTCGCGCTCGCCGCCTGCGCCACGTCGGATTCGTTGGTACAAACCAGGCACAAGCCGCAGAAGAAACCGGAATATGGGCTGACGCGGACCAGCGACTGCATCTCGCGGTCGTTTATCAGCGGATTTCAGGTGCTCGACGATCGTCATGTCCTGCTGTTCGGTTCGGGCGGTCGCAAAGCGTATCTGGTCGAGATCTCCCCCTCCTGTTTCGACATGGCCTACCAGCACACGCTCGCCACCGTGGACGAGGACAACAATGGCCGGATCTGCGGATTCGGCAGGGACTCGATCGCATACGACCGGATGGGACGCGTGGAGAGCTGCCGCGTGTTGGGCATGGAGGAACTGGATGACGAACGCCGCATCCAGGTGCTCGGCACGAAATGACCTGGACCCTTGAATTCGCGTCGCGTCGCAACCATCCGGGACAACCATGAAAAGAGTCCTGCTGTTCCTGCTGACGAATTTCGCCATCCTGCTGGTGGCGAGCGCGACGCTGCGTTTGCTGGGCGTCGAACCCTGGCTCGACCAGCGCGGCATCAATTTCAATTCGCTGCTGATTTTCGGAGCCGTGCTTGGGTTCGGCGGCGCGTTCCTGTCGCTGGCGATCTCCAAGTGGATGGCCAAGCGCATGATGGGCGTGCAGGTCATCGATCAACCGCGCAACGAGCCGGAGACCTGGCTGTTGGAAACCGTGCGCCGCCAGGCGCAGATGGCCGGCATCGGCATGCCGGAAGTCGGTTATTTCGAATCCCCGACGCCCAATGCCTTCGCGACTGGTGCCCGGCGCGACAAGGCGCTGGTCGCGGTCAGCACCGGGTTGCTGGAACGCATGGACAGGCAGGAAGTCGAGGCCGTGCTCGGTCACGAAATCACGCACGTTGCCAACGGCGACATGGTGACGCTGACGCTGATTCAGGGTGTCGTGAATACTTTCGTATTCGTCGCTTCGCGCCTGATCGGCAATGTCGTCGACAAAGTCATTTTCCGCAACGAGCGCGGCCACGGGCCGGCGTTCTGGATTACCACGATGGTCGCCGAGCTCGTGCTCGCGTTTCTCGCCACGATGATCGTCATGTGGTTCTCGCGGCAACGCGAGTTCCGTGCCGACGGTGGCGGTGCCCGGCTGGCCGGGCGGCAGAACATGATCAATGCCCTCGAAGCGCTGCAACGCGGGCACGCCGAGTCGCTGCCGGACAAGATGGCGGCATTCGGCATCAACGGCGGCAAGGGCCTGGGCCTCAGGAAATTGTTCATGAGTCACCCACCGATTGAGGAACGCATCGCGGCATTACGCGCCGCTCAGTAAGATGCCGGGCATGGCCCGGCCCACCCGACCGATATCCACAGCCAGTCTGCAGGCCCTGAAAGACCTGCTGGGCGCCGGCGGCTGGCTCGATGCCGCCGTCGATCGCGCGCCATTCGAAACCGACCATCGCCGTATTTACCACGGCAGCACGCCGCTCATCGCATTGCCGGAATCGACCGCACGGGTTGCCGAGCTGGTGCGCTACTGCGCCCGGGAGCGGATCGGCATCGTGCCGCAGGGTGGCAATACCAGCTATTGCGGCGGCGCAACACCACGGGACGGCAATGCAGAGATCGTTGTGTCGCTGCGCCGCATGCGGCGCATTCGCGCGGTGGATGCAGCGAACGATTCAATGACCGCCGAAGCCGGTTGCGTGCTTGCGGAATTGCAGGATGCCGCGCTCGCCGTCAATCGCCTGCTGCCGATGTCACTTGGATCGGAAGGCAGCTGCACGCTGGGCGGCATTATCTCGACCAATGCCGGCGGCACGGCCGTGCTGCGCTACGGAATGATGCGCGCGCTGGTGCTCGGTCTCGAGGTCGTGCTGCCGGATGGACGCGTGCTCGATCAGCTTGCGGCACTGCGGAAAGACAACACCGGATACGACGTCAAGCAGCTCTTCATCGGCGCCGAAGGCACGCTCGGTGTGGTAACCGCCGCGAGCCTGCGGCTGTTCCCACGACCGGCCGCGATGGCAACCGCGCTTGCGGCCGTTGGCACGCCGGCGGCAGCGCTCGCGCTGCTCGGCCGGATGCGCGATGCGCTCGGCGACACAGTCACGACTTTCGAGTTGATCCCGCAGCTCGCGCTCGAACTCGTATGCCGTCACGTGCCTGCGACGCGCGATCCGTTCGACCGCGCCCATCCCTGGTACGTCCTGGTCGAGGTCTCGTTACCGCATGGCGACTCGGATCTGGCCGGACGCTTCGAGGCGGTGCTCGCCGCCGCGATCGAAAGCGAAATCGTGACCGACGCCGTCATTGCGTCATCGGATGCGCAACGCGAGGACCTGTGGCGCCTGCGCGAAGCAATTCCCGATGCCCAGCGCCGCGAGGGCGCCGGCCTCAAGCACGACATTTCGGTCGAGCCGGCGAAGCTGCCGCAGTTCATCGCCGAGGGTCGCGCGCTGATCGAACGGCTGGCACCGGGCGCTCGGCTGATCGCCTATGGTCATCTGGGCGATGGCAACCTGCATTTCAACGTGAGCGCGGCGGCAGGAACGGAAAGCGCAGCACCGCTGGCCGCCGGCGATGTCATCCGCCGCGCAGTCCACGATCTGGTGGCCGGCCACCGGGGCAGCATCAGCGCCGAACACGGCATCGGGCAGCTGAAGGTCGCCGAACTCGCGCGCTACGAGGACCCCGCGTCGCTCGACCTGATGCGGCGGATCAAGCGGGCGATCGATCCACAGGGCATCATGAATCCGGGGAAAGTCCTGGACGAAGGCGCGTGATGAAATGAGCGAGCCAACACCCGATCAACTGCCGCGCCGCCTGAACCTGGCAGCCGCGGTCGCAACCGTCGCGGGCGTCACGATCGGCAGCGGCATCTTCCGCGTGCCGGCCGAAGTGGCAACACAGACCGGCAGCGCGGGCGGCATGCTGCTCGTCTGGGTCGCCGGCGGCTTGCTGACCCTCTCTTTTGCGCTGCTGCTGTCGGAACTCGGCGCAATGTACCCGCGCTCCGGCGGCCTCTATGCGTTCATCCGCGAGGCCTTCGGCGAACTCGCGGCCTTTGTCTATGGCTGGACCTTTCTGCTGATCAATCCCGCGGGTTGGGCGGCGATCTCGATGGTGTTCGCCGAATACCTCGGCAAGTTCGTGCCGCTGACCGATTTCAGCCGCCGCTCGGTCGCGGTCAGCCTGATCGTCCTGCTGGCCTCGGCCAATTACCGGTCGGTCCTGCTCGGCGCGGGCATCCAGAACGCTTTCACCTTCGTAAAAGTGGTCGCGCTCGTGTCGCTCGCGATCTTCGCCATCACGTTTGGCGATCCGGCGACCGGTTCGTTCGCCACCGAGATCTCCTGGGCGCCGGCCACGCTGCCCGGCTTCCTGCTCGCGCTCGTCGCGGCGCTGTGGGCCTATGAAGGTGCCTCGTCCTTCTGCAACCTCGCGGGCGAAGTGAAGAGCGCGCAGCGCAACGTGCCGCGGGCGCTGATGCTGGGCGTCGGCGGTGTCATGCTCGTCTATCTCGCCGTCAACGTGGCCTATCTCTACATCCTGCCGCTCGATGCAATCCAGAACTCGCCGCTGGTCGCCGCCGATGCCGCGGGCCGCGTGCTGGGCGCGGGCGCCTCGTCGCTCATTTCCGGCCTCGTGATGGTCTCGACTTTCGGGGCGCTCGCCGGCGTGACGATGTCCGAGCCACGGCTGTTCTTCGCCATGGGCCGCGACCGCAATTTCTTCGCAGCGACCGGGCGTGTCCACCCGCGCTATGCGACGCCGCACGTCGCGATCATGGTGGCGACCGGCATCGCCTGCACCTACGTGTCGGTGCGGACCTTCGAGCAGCTTGCGGCGACCTTCGTGCTGGGACTCATGCCCTTCTATGCGCTCGCGGTCATCGGCGTCTGGCGGCTGCGACGCACCAGGCCTGATGCCGAGCGGCCCTATCGAGCCTTCGGCTATCCCTGGGTCCTGATCCTGTACGTGGCCGCGGTGTTGCTTGTGCTCAGCAATGCGTTGATCCACACGCCGAAGATCGCGCTCGTCAATGTCGCAATTTCGCTAGCCGGGATCCCGGTCTACTTCATCTGGAAAAAACTCTACCGCTGACACGTCAAGATCAATTCTGCTGGCCGGCCGGACTGGTCCAGCGGCTGTGCTGGCGGATCAACCCTTCCTGGGCGACCGTTGCCACCAGCGCGCCAGCGCGCGAGTAGATGGCGCCGCGGGCGAAGCCACGCGCGCCGGACGCGCTCGGGCTCTCGGTCACGTAAAGCAGCCAGTCATCGATCCGCAGGTCACGGTGAAACCAGATGGCGTGGTCAATGCTTGCCATCTGCAACTGCAGGAACGACACACCGTGCGGCAAGGTCGCGGTATCGAGCAAGTGATAATCGGAAACATAGGTCAGCAGGCAGCGGTGCAATGCCTGGTCGTCCGGCACCGGACCGGTAACCCGGAACCAGACCCGCTTGGCGGCCGGGCGCTTGATCGGATTGATGAAGTCCGGCGGATCCACCGCACGGAATTCGAACGGCCGCTGCTGGCGGAAGAAACACTGGACCTTCTCCGGCACGCGGTCCAGCAACTGTGCATTGATCTCGCCCAGATCGCGCAGCTCATCCGGCGCGGGAGTCTCGGGCATCGGCGCCTGGTGATCGAGGCCCGGCTCGGCGATCTGAAATGAAGCAGACATAGTCAGGATCGGCTGTCCGTGCTGGATCGCAACCACTCGTCGGCTGGTGAAGCTGCCGCCGTCGCGACTGCGATCCACCTCGAAGATGATCGGTGCATTGACATCGCCGCGGCGCAGGAAATAGGCGTGCAGGGAATGCACGCCCCGCCCGTCCACGGTGCGGGACGCAGCCACCAGCGCCTGGCCCAGCACCTGGCCGCCAAAGATCTGCGGCGCCCCGATGTCGCGGCTCTGGCCGCGGAACAAGTTGTCCTCGAGACGCTCGAGATCGAGCAGTTGCAACAGGTCGGCAAGACGTGGGTCCATGGCGCGCCTCTGAATCAGTCCGGCGGCCCGACACCGAGCCGCTCGCGCATGATCGGGCTGGTGGTCGTGTATTGCAGGAACTGCCGCTTTTCCGGATAGACGTGATGCTGGACACCGAATGCCGCGAGCGCCGCCTCGTGGAAACCGGACAGGATCAGTTTCTTCTTGCCAGGGTAATGATTGATGTCACCGACCGCGAATATTCCGGGCACGCTGGTCTGGAATTTCTCGGTGTCGACGGCGAGCGCCTTTTTTTCCAGCGCCAGGCCCCAGTTCGCGACCGGACCAAGCTTCGGATGCAGGCCGAAACAGGCAACCACTTGCTGGCAACGCACTTCGGTCGTGGTCTTGTCAGGGCCCAATACCACCGCGCCGGTCAACCGGTCACCAGAGATCACCAGCGACTGGATCGTACCGACCAGATGGCGGAGCTGGGCGGCGGCGGCAAGTTCCTTCATGCGCGCGACCGACAGCGGCTGCGCGCGGAACTCCGCGCGGCGGTGCACCAGTGTGACGGAGCGCGCCTTGCCGGTGAATTCGAGCGCCCAGTCGAGCGCGCTGTCGCCGCCGCCCGCGATCAGGAGGTCCTGGCCGTGGAGGTCCTCCGCGCACCGCACGCGATAGTGGATTTGCGTCGATTCGAGTTGCTCTGCTCCCGGCACCATCAGCCGGCGCGGCTGGAACGAGCCGAGACCGGCCGCGATGATCACGCTGCCGGCATCAAAGCGCGTACCTGCGGCGGTGACCAGTTCGAATCGGCCGCCTTCCTGGCGGCGGAGTTCCGTGACTTCCTGATCGAGGTGCATGCCGGCCTTGAACGGCTTGATCTGCTCGAGCAGGCGATCGACGAGTTCCCGCGCGCCGCAAACCGGCAACGCCGGGATGTCGTAGATGGGTTTATCGGGATAGAGCTCGGTACATTGCCCGCCCGGATGCGCAAGTGAATCCACGATCTCGCATTTGATGCCGAGCAGGCCGAGTTCGAAGACCGCGAACAGGCCCACGGGACCGGCGCCAATGATGACGCATTCGGTACTGATCGCGGCTGGGGCTCTGGCTTCGGTCAAGCTGGTTCCTCGGGGCGCGTCGCGCGCCGGCATTCTAGCCGATGATAGGCTAAGGCCCCATGTCCCATCCCCTGGAAGCTCCGCTCGCAACGCTGACGCGTAATTTTGTCGAACTGCGGACGCTGGGCGATGCTTTTGTGCTCGCGACCGTCGTCGAAACCGAGGGCTCAACCTACAGCAAGACCGGCAGCCAGATGCTGATCACGGCAGCCGCGCAATTGCGTGGCCTGCTGTCGGGCGGATGCCTGGAGGTCGATCTGCTGGAACATGCGCGCACGGTGCTGTCGTCCGGGACCGCGCACCTCGCGAGCTACGACATGCGTGGCGAGGACGACCTGCTGTTCGGCATCGGCAGCGGCTGTGAGGGCGCGATGCGGGTGCTGCTCCAGCGGGTGGGGCCGGCCGACGATTGGCAGCCCATGACGCAAGTTGCGCGCTGCGTCCGCGAGCGCCGGGCCGAAACCATCGGCCTCATCGTGGACGGCGTCGCGGCGGGTCGCTGCTGGTGGACCGGTGACGGCAATGCGCCGTGGCCGGAACCTGCGGAACTCATGACGGCCCGGGTTGCGGCATCGCGACCGCAAATGGTCGAATGCCAACTCGGCGGCGCGTGGACGCGCATTTTCATCATGCCGCTGACGCTGCCGCCGCAACTCCTGTTGTGCGGCGCGGGCGCCGACGCTGTGCCGCTCGCGAGCTTCGCGCTGTCGCTCGGAATTGCGGTAACCATCTGCGATCACCGGCCCGCACTCGCGATGGCGGCGCGCTTCCCGCATTGCGAGGTGCGTCGCATCGCATCGGGACAACTTGCGGACGCTGTCGATCTTGCGCAGGTCGATGCGGCCGTGGTCATGAGCCACCACCTGCCGGCCGATCTCGAATACCTGCGCGCTCTGGCCGGATGCCGCGGCATCGCCTATGTCGGCCTACTCGGTCCCGCGGCGCGGCGCGAACGCCTGCTGGCCGATCTCGGTCCGCTCGCAGTGGATCTGCGCGAGCGGCTGCGCGCGCCGGTCGGTCTCGATATCGGCGCGCGCACGCCGG
>JANNTO010000075.1:0-1878 GCA_031403675.1 Gammaproteobacteria bacterium
CCGCGCGAGGCGCTGGCTGTAGGGCAGCACCGCATGGCTCGCGCAATTGAATGCACTGCGATTCCAGACCGCGAGCAGTCCGAGCAACGCCGGCAAGTTGTCGCGCCAGTCGGCACGGCGAAAGTGCTCGTCCATCGCGTGCGCGCCGGCCAGCAGCGCATCAAAGTGCTGGGTACCGATTGTCAGTTCGATCGCGAGCCCGACCGCGGACCACAGCGAATAGCGCCCGCCGACCCAGTCCCACATCGTGAAGCGCGCATCCAATGCGATGTCGAACTCGTCCATCGCTGCGCCGTTCACCGATACGGCGGCGAAGTGTGTGCGTACCGCGGCCTCGCCGAGCTGGTCCACGATCCACGCGCGCGCCCGGTGGGCGTTCGCAAGTGTTTCCTGCGTCGTGAAAGTCTTCGAGCAAATGACGAACAGCGTGCGCACTGGATCGAGTTCGTCCGCGAGATCGGCGAACTGCGTGCCGTCCACGTTTGACACGAAATGACAACGCAGGTGGCCGGTACGGAAAGACCGCAGCGCCGTCACGGCCATCGCCGACCCGAGGTCGCTGCCACCGATGCCGATATTGACGACATCCGTGAAGCGCGCGCCGGTCGCACTTTTGCGCTTGCCGGTGTGCACATCGCGCACGAATGCCGCGCACTGCGCGCGCACCCGCTGAACCTCCGCATGCATCGGGAAGAGCGATGGCGGCGGCCTGACACTCGCCGGTGTGCGCAACAGCGTGTGCAGCGCCTGGCGATGCTCGCTGTCATTGACGATGGCGCCGTCGAACAGTGCCTCGATGCGGGCACGAAGCCCGGCGGCTTCGGCCAGGCCACACAGGATCTTGAGCGCCTCGGCGTCGATGCGCTGGCGGCTGAAATCGAGCAGCAGACCGTCGAATTCTCTGGAGAAGCGTGCAAAGCGCTCGGGATCGGTGGCGAATAATTCCCGCACCGGGCGGCCGGCGAGCTTGCGGGCGTGCGCACCAAGATCCTGGATGGTCATGTCGGCAAAACCGTTAATCCTTGCCGCGCCGCGGCTTCGGCCAGGCGCATGTCACAGGAAACGAATTCCAACGGCTCAACATCAGACGCTGCCAGCGCGAGTGCCGACGCCAGTTGCATGCTGTCTGCTGCCCGTAGCGGATGGAGGCGTAACAGTCGTTTGGCAGTTTCCCGCAACGGCTCGCCGGGCAAGATTTCATGCCAGGTCGAACCCATGCGCGCCAGTGTCGTGTAGGCCTGGGTTGCGGTCTGGGCAGTCAACTCATGGCTGCGTTCGCGGCGCGCGATGGATGATGCAATTTCGACCGGAGTATCCCACCAGACCCAGATATCAGTACCGTCCCCATATAGTTTCTCGAGGATGGCACTGTCGTGGTCTTGAGTGACCAGCGGAGCCAGTGCGGATGCGTCCCAGAATCTCACCGGCCGGACTCGCGTTCCTCAAGCAGTGCCTCGAGCAGCCTGGCACCCGGCGCGACCGGACGCATCCGTCGAATCTCTTCGATACTGATCGGCGGCGCCTTTGGCATCGACACGATGCCTTGTTCCACCAGGCGGGCAATCCGTTGCGTTTCGCTCGCAAGCTGTGTGACGGGCTCCAGTCGCGCGATCGGCTTGTGTCGGTCCGTCACCAGCAGAGTCTGCCCGTCCTGAACCTTCTTGAGGTAGGCACTTAACTGGTCCTTGAGCCTTGAAATGCTGACTTTTTCCATCTGGCTATTATAGCCAGATCAATATGGCCAGTCTAGCCATATCAACCAAGGTTCGTGACCCTCGGGTCCGCCGGCCCGCCGTCCTTGTAGTACTCGAGGTACCAGGCGACGAAACGTTGCACGCCCTCCTCGACCGGCGTCGCGGGGCGATAGCCGACGTCGCG
>JANNTO010000076.1:0-18487 GCA_031403675.1 Gammaproteobacteria bacterium
ATGGCTTCCTTGCTCGCGCGGCTCAAGACGCATGTCCGTTCACTCGAGGAGCGGGACGCATGAAGACCGAGATACCGGACCTGACGGCTTACCAGGCCAGGCACTTCCTGTGGCGCGTGGAGAACCGCGTCGCGCACCTGACGCTCAACCGCCCGGAGAAGAAGAATCCGCTGACCTTCGAGTCCTACGCGGAACTCCGCGACCTGTTCCGGTTGCTGCACGACGGCGGCGGCGTGCGCGTCGTCGTGATCGACGGGGCCGGCGGCAACTTCTGCTCGGGCGGCGACGTGCACGAGATCATCGGGCCGCTCACGAAGATGGACGAAAAGGGGCTGCTCGAGTTCACGCGCATGACCGGCGATCTGGTTCGTGCGATGCGCGCCTGCCCGCAGCCAGTGATCGCCGCGATCGACGGCATCTGCGCGGGTGCGGGCGCGATGATCGCGCTGGCTTCCGATTTCCGTTACGCCACACCCACCGCGCGCACGGCGTTTCTGTTCGTGCGCGTAGGCCTTGCCGGCTGCGACATGGGCGCCTGCGCGCTGCTGCCGCGCGTGATCGGCCAGGGACGAGCGGCGGAGCTTCTTTACACGGGCCGCGCATTCGATGCGGTCGAAGGCGAGCGCTGGGGCTTCTTCAACGCCGTCGTGCCAGCGGATGCGCTGCTGCCGCGCGCGTTGCAGCTTGCCGCCGGGATCGCTGATGGCCCGACCTTTGCGCACGCGATGACCAAGAGGATGTTGCACCGCGAGTGGCACATGGGAATTGACGAGGCGATCGATGCCGAGTCGAAGGCGCAGGCGGTCTGCATGCAGACCAAGGATTTTCGGCGCGCCTATGCGGCGTTCTCGGAAAAACGCAAACCGGTATTCGAGGGCGATTGATGAGCATCCAGGTTGACCGAATGCAGTGGCCGTTCTTCGCGGAGCCGCACCGGCGGCTGGCGGTGGAGGCGGAAAAGTGGGCCGCGGCGAGTCTCGCGGACGGCGTGCATCCATCCGAGCGCGCGGCCGTCGATGCGCGCTGCCGGGAGCTGGTCACGCGGCTCGGCAAGGCCGGTCTGCTACGCCATTGCCTGCGCGCGGCAGACGGTGGGGCAACCGAAGACTTTGATGCGCGCGCAATCTGCCTGCTCAGGCAGACGCTCGCGCAACACGATGGTCTGGCCGACTTCGCATTCGCCATGCAAGGTCTCGGCAGCGCGCCGCTGTCGCTGTCCGGCAGCGAACGCTTGCGGGCCGCATATCTGCCGCGAGTCGCGGTAGGTACGGCGATTGCCGCGTTTGCGCTGTCGGAGCCGGAGGCGGGATCGGACGTCGCGGCGATGCAGATGAGCGCGCGCCGCGATGGCTCGTTCTATCTGCTGAACGGCTCGAAGACCTGGATCTCCAATGGCGGCATCGCGGACTTCTATTGTGTCTTTGCGCGCACCGCGCCGGGCCAGCACCGCAACGACGGCAGTGTCTCGGCCGATGGCATCAGCGCCTTCGTCGTCGAGCCAGGCGATCCGGGTTTTTCGATCGCCGAGCGCATCGACGCGATGGCGCCGCATCCACTCGCGCGCATCGCATTCGATGACTGCCGGATTCCCGCGGACCGGCTGATCGGCATGGAAGGCGAGGGTTTCCGCATCGCAATGCGCACGCTCGATGTGTTCCGCACCTCAGTCGCAGCAGCAGCCTGCGGCTTTGCGCACCGCGCCTTGGCTGAGGCACTGACTCATACCCGGTCGCGCGGCATGTTCGGCCGCATGCTGGCGGACTTCCAGCTGACGCAGACCGCACTCGCGGAAATGGCAACCCATCTCGCTGCAGCGGAGCTGCTGACTTATCGCGCCGCCTGGCTGCGGGACAACGGCCAGCCATTCACCGCTGCTGCTGCGATGGCGAAGCTGACCGCGACCGAGAATGCACAGGCGATCATCGACCGCGCGCTGCAGATGTTTGGCGGCCGCGGGCTGGTGCAGGGCGAGATCATCGAGCGGCTATACCGGGAGATCCGGGCGCTGCGCATCTACGAGGGCGCGAGCGAGGTGCAGAAGCTGATCATCGGCCGGGAACTGCTGCGATGAGCGGTACGATTCTGCAACCTCCGGGCTGGGCACGTGCGCGCGGCTATGCAAATGGTGTGGTGGCCGAAGGCCGGCAGATCTTTGTCTCAGGACAGATCGGCTGGGACGCGGAGCAGCGCATCGTCAGCGACGATTTCGCCGCGCAGACGCGCCAGGCGCTCGCGAATATCGTAGCCGTGCTCGCCTGCGCCGGCGCGGGACCCGAGCACATCGTGCGCCTTACCTGGTTCATCACCAGCCGCGACGAGTACCACGCGGGCCGCGCGGCAATCGGTGCCAGTTACCGCGAACTGATCGGCCGCAATTTTCCGGCAATATCCGTGGTGGTGGTCGCGGCGCTGCTCGAGCCCCGCGCCAAGGTCGAGATCGAGGCGACCGCGGTCATCTAGCGGGCGCCGAGCGCCTGCAGCATGCGGTGCACGCTTGCGAGCTGGGGACCGTTTCTGGTTGCGTAGTTGGCGCCCGAGTAGCCCCACCAGTCCCAGCAGGCCTGCGGGTTGAACGGCCAGACGTGGCTGCGGGCGATCTGCGGGTACAGCACCACGATGCGATTGGCGCCGGCCCAGCGGTTGTAGCCGGCATCACGCGCGAAATCGCGTCCGACGAAACCGCTGCCCTGACGGCAACCGTGAAACGCGACGTGCAGGCGACATGGCTTTGCTGCGGCGCAGTCCTGCGGCACGAACAGGTAGCCGGTTTCGGCGAACGAAGCCAGCATGCCGCCCGTTACGTAGCGCTGCTGATCAAAGGCCCGCAATTCGCCGCTACCAGCGCCAGCGGGTTCGCGCAGGTCGCCATAGAGGTGCTGCAGCATCAGGCCCGCGGCATCGTAATCACAGTCGTTGATCCAGGGCGGCTGCGCAACCTCACAACCACCGCCCTGGCCGTCGGCCGGGAAGCCGTGGGCTGCGGCAACCTGCGTTTCGTAGTGAATCCGTTCCGGCGGCACGAGCTCGCGGTAGAAGCGCAACAGCGAATCGGTCACTGCGGCGCCGACGACCGTGTCGCGCGTGCCGTGAAACAGCCAGACACGATCCGGCGCGATCCAGGAAGGATCGTCGATTGCATTGGACTTCGCATAGCCACGAAGCGCCGCGACCGATGGCCCGATCTCCGGCCCGATTGCGCTGCCTTTCGTGCACTCATCGAGCGCGCGCACCAGCAAACCCTGGGCGCAGAACCAGGGGCCGGCGGCAATGACGCCGGCGCCGATCACATCCCTCGAATAGGCCACCTGGTACTGGGTCGCCATGTAGCCGCCGGACGAGATGCCGGAAACGGTCAGGCTGCCGGGAAGGATGTTGAGACGCGGCAGCGCATCGGCGGCGTGTGAGGTCGGCGCAGCGGTGCCGATTGCGAGCAACAGCAGCCATGCGCCGAGTAGTCGTGACGGTTGAGCGGGCCCACGCACGTTCGAATGATCGCGCGTTCCCGCTCAGCCGGCCTTCGCAATAATGTCGCAGACCGCGGCAATTGCGCCTGAGAAAGGGGACGCATCCTTTCGCGAAAGGGAGCGTCCCCATTTCTTTTGCGCTGCATTATTGCGCCGGTGACCGCCACCGGCGCAACATGCGCCCCTCGCGAGAACAACGATCCCGAGGGGGGAGCATGAACTGGAAGATCGTCTTTATCGGCGGCCTGGCGTTTTACGTCGCGCTGTTCGCCGTCAGCTTCCTTTCGGGATACGTCGTTCACGAGATCCTGCTGGACGAGGTTTATAAGGCGACCACCGAATTCTGGCGGCCGGAACTGAGGCAGGATCCGCCGGACATGGCGGCCTTGTTGCCGATGTGGGTCGCATGCGGCCTGCTCGGTTCCTTCATCGGCGCCTATATCTATAGTTGGGTGCGGCCGGCACTCAGCGGCTCCGGCGTGCAACGCGGCCTCAAGTTCGGCGTGATCGCATTCCTGTTCCACGCGATCTTCATCCTGAACTGGCAGGGCGTGTTCAACCTGCCGGACAAGGTCTGGCTGTTCTGGTGGCTTGAATCGTTCGTCTACCTGTTGGCAGGATCGGCAGCGCTCGGCTGGGTCGCGCAGAAACTTGCGCCGGCCGGCAGTTGAATCATTAGCCTCGCAGCGCTCGATTTACGCTTCCCAAAGAAGCGCGCCGTCATCACCGGCGGTGCCAGCGGTCTCGGCCTCGCGACCGCCGAACTCCTCGCCGCGCGCGGCTGGAAGATTGCACTGCTCGACCGGGACGTTCCGCGCCTCGCGGAAGCGGTGTTATCCATCCAGGCGCAGGGCAGCGCACATTGTGAAGGCCACGTCGTCGACATCACCGATGGGCAGGCGGTCACGGCCGCGATCGACGAGTCTGCGGCGCGCATCGGCGGCCTCGACTTCGCGCTGAACTCCGCAGGCGTCGCAGTCGCAGGCGACCTGCTCGAAACCACGATTGCGGACTGGGAGTGGATCCTCGCCATCAACGTGATGGGCGTCGTGCATAGTTGCCGCGCCGAAGTGCCGCACATGATCGCGTCGCAAGGCGGCCTCATCATCAACGTCGCGAGTGCCGCGAGTTTCGCCTGCGGTAGCCGGATGAGCGCCTATAACGCGTCCAAGGCCGCCGTGGTCGCCCTGTCCGAAACGTTGTTCCAGGAAATGGCGGAGCATCGCGTACAAGTCGCCGCTGCAATGCCGGGTTTCTTCCGCACGCGGTTGATGGAGCATGCGCGCGCACCCGCCGATGCGCGCGGCTTCGCGCAGAAGATGATGCAGCGCTCGAATCTCGAAGCCGATGTCGTGGCAGAAGAAATCATCACGCGCGCAGCCGCGGGCGCGACCCACATCGTGCTGCCCGGGACCTATCGCTGGCTGTGGCGTTACAAGCGCCTGGCACCGCGTTCCTTCCTGCGCTGGCTGACCAGAATCCGCCAACGCACGTATTCACGCAGGAGTTGAGACGATGTATTTGTGGATGAAGCTGCTGCATATCTTCGCGGTCATCATGTTTCTCGGCAACATCATCACCGGCCTGTTCTGGCACCGGCATGCGGAGCACACGCGCAATCCGCGCCTGATCGCTCACGCAGTGGAGGGCGTGATCCAGAGCGACCGGCTGTTCACGATCCCGGGCATCGTCGTGATCATCACGACCGGCATTTTCGCGGCGATTCAGGGCAAGCTCCCGCTGCTCGGCACACGCTGGATCCTTTGGACGCTGGTGCTGTTCGGCATATCGGGGGTAATTTTCATGGCGCGTGTTGCGCCATTGCAGCGGCAGCTGCTTGCATTCGCGCAGGCCGGCGCCGCCAGCGGCTCATTCGATTTCGAAACCTATCATCGCCGGGCGATCCGCTGGGAAATCTGGGGCGCGGCGGCAACACTGACGCCGCTCGTTGGCCTCGCGCTGATGGTGCTGAAGCCGTCGTTCAGCTAGGCGGCATTTTCCAGACCAGCGTCTGGTTGTTGGCCGGCATGCGGTGGTCGGCTACGAACTCAAACCCGGCCGTGCGCGCCAGCGCATCGACCGCCTCGAAATCGCGGATGCCGCTTTCCGGATCGCGCGTGCGCAGCAGCGCGTTAAACGCGGCGTTGCTGTCCGACGTGTAGTTGCCGGCGTAGCGGAACGGGCCGTAGATTGCGAGCACGGTCGCCGGCTTTACGACCGCGGGCAGC
Source organism: Gammaproteobacteria bacterium (assembly GCA_031403675.1). GTDB lineage: Bacteria > Pseudomonadota > Gammaproteobacteria > Steroidobacterales > Steroidobacteraceae > SCUD01. The sequence goes on from JANNTO010000076.1 coordinate 5,693, forward strand.
CCGGCGAAGAATGCCTCGACTTGCGGCCAGTGCATGATGTGCAAGGTGTTTGCCGTGTAGACGGCGTCCACGCGCCGCACGTCCCAGGGTGTGCGGGTCACGTCGAGTTCGACCGGCGCGCGGAGATTGGATGGCCCCTCCCTGAAGATACGCTTTCTCAGGGCAGGCATCGCATCCGCCTGCTCGGATGGTTGCCAGACGAGCCACGGCATCTCGATCGCAAAATGCACCGCATGTTGACCGGTGCCGCTGCCGACCTCGAGCACATGCGTGCAGCCGGCGAATGCGTCGCGCAGCACCTCGAGTATCGGACCCTTGTTGCGCTCGCAGGCCTCCGAGTGCGGCATGGCGACGATTTCGCGCCGTTTCATGTCAGGCGAGCGCCAGTGTCCAGGCCAATGCGACTAACGCGAGCGCCGCGAACCCGGCGCTCCATTGCACGCCATAACGGCCGGGCGTGGGCATCGGCAATCGCGCACAGACCGCGCCGATTATCGAGCCGACCACGAATCCAGCCAGGTGCGCGAGGATATCCGTGTTCTCGCCGCCGGTGCCGGTGAAGGCAAGCAGCGCAATGCCGCCGATCAGCGGCGCGCTTCGTCGCATCCATTTCGACCAGTTCTGCAGGTGCCGCCGCCAACCGTAGGTGGCCACCAGTCCAAGCGCCGTGAAAACCGCAGTGGACGCCCCGAGCAGGTGATGCTGCGGCGGATGCAGCAGCGCATCCACGCCATAGGCGAGTCCGCCGCCCGTCAGGATCAGGAACCAGGCGACACCCGGCCCGAACAGGCGCGCGGCCGGATAGCCGAACAGGGCACCGAACGCAAGATTGGAGAAAAGATGCAACACGTCGCCGTGCAAGGTCAGCGCCGTCAGCACGCGCCACCATTCGCCGCGCGCGAGGAATCCGGCGTCGAGTACGCCGGCGGATTTCCAGTTGTTGCTGCCCGCACCGGTGAGCACCGCGAGCGTTACCGCGATCAGCACGAGTGCGTAGCCGATCACGCCATAAAGTGCATGCGGGTGATTCGGCCAGATCACCGCTGCAGTTGGCGAGCGCCGGTTTTCACGCAGGTAATGGCGCAGTTCATGCGCGGCGCGCGGGTGATGCTCGGGCTCGACCCAGAGGCTCGCTCCGGTGGCCGTCGTGCGGCGCTCGTAGGGGATGCCGACGGCGTCGAGCAAGAATGCCCAGTCGGCGCATTCGGCAGCGGGAAGTTCGGGGGTCAGGGGTATCCGGATCAAGGGAACCGTCTCGAGGGCTGCCGGGTCTCTATAGATGATGCCAGAGGGGCGCGTATCAACTAGAGTAACTCCCATGTACGCGGAAAAACGCGAGCAGGCGCCGGAAGCGGACCAACGGCTCGGCCGCTGGATCCTGGGCGGCATCGTCCTGATCGCGCTCGGCGCGGGCGTATGGTACTGGCTGGAGCGCCAGGCGAACGAACCCGCCACCGTCACGGAACAACCGATCGCGACCAGCGAACCGCGCATCCTGAACCCGATCGAAACGCCCGCTGGCACGGATCCCGCACTGTCTGCCACCGAGCAGACCGCGGCACTGGTCGGCGCCGAGCGCTTTGCCGCGATGTTCATCCCGGATGACTTGGTGCGCAACATCGTCGCCATGGTGGACAATCTCGCGCGGGAGAAGGTCGCCGCGCGCATGAATCCGGCCAAGCCGCCGGAAGGCGCATTCGTGACCGCCGGCGCGGAGCGCAGCCTGGTGCTTGGCGCCGCCAATTTCGCGCGCTACACGGCCTGGGTTGACCTGGTCAACGCGCTTGATGCCGACGCAACGGTCGAGCTGTACCGGAAGTTGTATCCGCAATTCCAGAAGGCTTATGAAGAGCTTGGCAATCCGGATGGCTACTTTAACGACCGCGTGATTGAAGTCATCGATCACGTGCTCGCGGCACCGGTGCCGCCCGACACGCTCGCGCTGACGCGTCCGAATGTGCTCTACGAGTTCGCCGATCCGGCGCTCGAGGCGGAATCAGCGGGCCGCAAGCTGCTGCTGCGCATGGGTCCGGGCAATGCCGCGCGCGTCAAGATGAAGCTGCGCGATATCCGCGACCGCATCGCGTCCTAGCCTGACGGTCCCCGCTCGATCATTTTCGGCTCGATTGCGAGCATCAGTACGGCCTCAACCCGGTTCTGGAACTGCCGGCTTTTGAGCCACCAGACCGAACCCTTGCCGATCCGCCAGGCGGATTCCCGTCCGCCGAGCAGCAGGGCGGCGACTTCCCCGAGGGTCGGTTGATGGCCGACCAGCATCGTTGCAGCTTGGTGATCGGGCCAGCCCGCGGCCCTGATCAGGGCTTCGGCGCTTGCGTTCGGCGCGAGGTCATCGACCGTCACCATGGGGCGCCCGAGCGCATGCGCCGTTTCCTGCGCGCGGCGAGCCGGGGAAACGAGTATCCGCAAGTCCGCTGGAAGGCGCGGACCGAGCCACTGCGCCATCCGTTCCGCCTGCTCGCGACCGCGCGCGGTCAGTGCACGCGCCATGTCGACGTTGCCATCGGCCGCTTCGCCATGACGCCAGAGAAGCAGCTCCACGCGTCCTCCTAGGACATGCGCCGGACCGAGAGCTGGCGGCCAACGGTTTCCCATTGACGTGCCTCGGTCTCAAGAGCGGCAGCGGTCAATGCATTCCGCGCAAGCCAGGTTTTCGGCAGCTCCAGCGAGAAGCGCGCATCGACGGAGGTCGCTTTGAACGAAGGCAGCCGCACGCGCGTACGCCGGCGCAGCAGCGTCGATGCCAGTCTGAGCGCGAAAATCAGGTTCCAGTCTCCATCCTCAACACCTTCCTCGCGCAGCTTGTCGAGCTTGCCACGATGCGCGAGCACAATGCGCGCGAGCCGCTGCTGTTCTACGCGCGAAAACCCCGGCATGTCGGCATTCGACAGCACATAGGCCGAGTGCTTGTGATACTGGGCGTGGGCGATCGACAGGCCGACCTCGGCGAGACGCGCCGCCCAGTCGAGCAGCAATCGATCCGGATCATCATCGCGCACGCCTACCAGTTGCTCGTAAATGCGCGCGGCGAGATCGCGCACGCGGGCCGCCTGCGCCGCATCCACGTGATAACGGCGCATGAACTGCACGACGCTCGCCTCGCGCATGTCGTGATGCAGCACGCGCCCGAGCAGGTCGTAGAGCACGCCATGGCGCAGCGCCGCCTCCGAAACCGCCATCTGCCTGATGTCGAGCTCGTCGAACACCGCATACATGACGGCAAATCCACCCGGCAGCACGGCCGCGCGCCCGGCTTTCAGGCCGGCGATGCGATCCGGATCCGGACGCCCGGTTTCAATCAGCAGTTCCCGCAACTGCTCGAGCCCTTCGCGGGTGATGCCGTTCGCGGCGTAACCACTCGCCGCGAGAATGCCCTCGATGCTGCGCGCCGTGCCCGAGGAGCCGACCGCTTCCTGCCAGCCGGAGCGCAGGTAGCTGCGCGAGACGGCCGCGAGTTCCTGCCGCGCCTCGAGGATCGCGGCCTTCATGCTGCGCTTGTCAATGCGCTCATCGGGAAAATGCCGCAGGCTCAGGCTGACGCAGCCCATGTAGAGGCTTTCCATCAGCTTCGGCTTCAGTCCCTGGCCGACGATCAGTTCGGTCGAACCGCCGCCGACGTCGACGACGAGACGGCGATTCTCGGCCGGTGGCAGGGCGTGCGCGACACCCAGGTAGATGAGGCGCGCTTCCTCGCGGCCGGCGATGACCTCGATCGGAAACCCGAGTGTTTCGCGCGCCTCGCGCAGGAACGCCGCGGAATTCTTTGCGACCCGGAGCGCATTGGTGCCGACCGCGCGGACCGCATCACGAGGCAGGCCGCGCAGGCGTTCGCGGAACTGGGCCAGTACCTCGAGCGCGCGCGCCTGGCTGGCGCGGTCCAGGCGCTTGTCCGCAGTGAGTCCGGCGCCGAGCTGGACCTGCTCGCGAAGCGAATCCAGCGGATACATCTGGCCGTCGACGATGCGGCCGACCAGCAGATGGAAGCTGTTGGACCCGAGGTCGACCGCAGCAAGTGTTTCGTGACGCGCCATGCGCCGGGCACGGTAGCACCCGGCCGTCTCACGCGTAAACTGCCATTGTCATCGGTTTGTAACCTTCGGACCGGATGCTCATGGGTCGAATGACCAATAAACCTGCCGCCCGCGTTCCGTTGCTGAACCGCGAGCTCGGCATCCTTGCATTCAATCGGCGCGTGCTGGCGCAGGCCGACGACGACACCGTGCCACTGCTCGAGCGGCTGCGGTTCCTGACGATCGTGTCCTCGAATCTCGATGAATTCTTCGAGATCCGCGTAGCCGGCCTCAAGGAGCAGATCAAGCTCGGCATCGTCGAGCCCGGGCACGATGGCATGACGCCGAGAGAGATCCTGGTCCTGGTTACGCGTGAAGCCCGCGACCTGGTCGCCAGGCAGTACGAATTGCTGAATGAAGGCCTGCTGCCGGAACTGGCAACTGCCGGCGTCCATTTCTTGCGCCGCGGCACCTGGAACGATGCGCAGCGCGCCTGGGTGCACGACTACTTCACGCGCGAAGTGCTGCCGGTGCTGACGCCGATCGGTCTCGATCCGGCGCATCCGTTTCCACGCGTGTTCAACAAGAGCCTCAACTTCATCGTCGAGCTGCAGGGGCGCGATGCTTTCGGCCGCGGCTCGCGGGTCGCCATCGTGCAGGCGCCGCGCATCCTGCCGCGCGCTATCCGGTTGCCGCCTTCGATCGCGCAGGGCGAATATTCATTCGTATTCCTGACGTCCGTGATGCATGCGCACGTGGACCAGTTGTTCGCGGGCATGACGGTGAAGGGCTGCTACCAGTTCCGCGTCACGCGCAACTCGGATCTGTTCGTGGACGAGGAAGAAATCAAGAACCTGCGCATCGCACTGCAGAGCGAGCTGCTGCAGCGCCATTTTGGCGATGCCGTGCGTCTTGAGGTCGTCGAGGAATGCTCGCAGCCGATGATCGAATACCTGCTGCAGCAGTTCGCGCTCGATGAGGAGGACCTCTATCACGTGGACGGGCCGGTCAACCTGTACCGGCTGCGCGAGGTGCTGACGCAGATCGACCGCCCGGACCTGAAGTACCGGCCATTCACGCCGTCGGTGCCGGCCGCGATCGAGATGGGCGATGACGACCTGTTCGAGACCATCGCGCGCCAGGACCTCCTGCTGCATCACCCATTCCAGTCATTTGCGCCGGTACTGGATTTCATCCGCGCGAGCGCGCTCGATCCGCGCGTGGTTGCGATCAAGCAGACGGTGTACCGGACCGGCGCGGACTCGGAAATCATGCAGGTGTTGATCGATGCGGCGCGTGCTGGCAAGGAGGTGACCGTAATCGTCGAACTGCTGGCGCGCTTCGACGAGGAAGCGAACCTGAAGTGGGCTTCGCAGCTCGAGGAGGTCGGCGCGCATGTGGTCTATGGCGTGGTCGGTCACAAGACCCACGCCAAAATGGCACTGATCGTGCGTCGCGAGCCGGGACCGGATGGCACGGTGCTGAAGCGCTACGCGCACCTCGGGACCGGAAACTATCATTCCGCGACCGCGCGCCTGTACACGGATTTCGGCCTGCTGACCGCGAACGAAGAAGTCTGCAGCGACGTCAACGAAGTTTTCAAGCAGTTAACCGGACTCGGACGCGCGAGCCGCCTCAAACATGTCTGGCAGTCGCCATTCACGCTGCACAAGCGTGTGGTCGAGGCAATCCGCAACGAAGCGCGAATTGCCGCCGAAGGCCGGCCGGCCCGCATCGTCGCGAAAATGAATGCGCTGCTGGAGCCTGCGATCATCGACGAATTGTATGTTGCCTCGCGCGCCGGCGTGAAAATCGAGCTGATCGTGCGCGCGGTCTGCGCGCTGAAGCCCGGGGTTGCGGGGCTTTCGGAGAACATCCGCGTGCGTTCGATCGTCGGTAGGTTTCTCGAGCACACGCGTGTGTTCTGGTTCAGGAACGATGGTGCCGACGATATCTGGCTGTCGAGCGCCGACTGGATGGACCGCAACTTCTTCCGCCGCATCGAGCTCTGCTTCCCGGTGCTAGACCGGCGCCTCAAGCGGCGCGTCATCCGCGAGGGTCTGCGGCCCTATCTTGACGACAACTGCCAAGCCTGGCAGATGGACGGAGTGGGCGCGTTCAAGCGTGCGAAGTCGGGCCGCGGCAAGCGCAACTCCGCGCAGGAAGAACTGCTCTCGCTACTGGCCGCTTCCGGCTGACTCGCGCCAGACGCCCTCGCGCCGCGGATCCGCGGCGCCTTCGACGCTGCCATTTTCGTGCAGCACGATGCCATGCAGGCCGGATTCCTCGCCGCGGCCGGACTTCAGCATGATGCCGCGTGCGGCAAGCGCCGCGAGCAGCTCCGGCGTGAACTTCGAGACCTCGCCGTAGTAATCGGTGCCGCGCGCCATCAGGTTCGGCAGGTCGATTGCCTGCTGGAGCGGCAATTGCCAGGCCAGCAGCCCGATAAGCGCCTTCGCGTTGTAGGAGAGGATCGCCGAACCGCCCGGTGAGCCGAGCGCGGCGACGACCTGGCCTGCGCGATCAAGCACGATGACCGGCACCATCGACGAGCGCGGCCGCTTGCCGCCTGCCACTGCATTCGCGACCGGCTGGCCGTCGATGACCGCGTTAAACGAGAAATCCGTGAGCTGATTATTCAGCATGAAGCCGTCGACCGCGCGGCCCGAGCCGAACAAGGATTCGACCGTCGTCGTTGTCGACGCCACATTTCCTGCGCGGTCAACCACGACAAAATGGGAGGTGCCGGTGGCTTCGCTGGTCGCATCGGCGCCGCGTTGGATCGGCGCGGGAGAGCCAGCAGCAGGCGCAGGGCCGGCAGCCGCGCCGATCAATGCCGCCCGGCGCTCCACGTATTCCGGGTCCAGTAATCCGGCGACGGGTACGGCGACGAAGGCCGGATCCGCAACATAGCGATCGCGATCGGCGTACATGATCCGGCTTGCTTCGGCGAACAGGAACCAGGCCTGGGGGTCGTCGGGTCCGCGCAGTGCAATATCCGTGCGGTCGAGTATCGCGAGCAGTTGCAGCAGCGCGACGCCGGAGGAAGGCGGCGGCGGCACGCAGATCACGAAGACCAGATACGGCCCACACAGCGGTTCGAACATGAGCGGCTGGTAGCGCTCGAAATCGCTGACCTCGAGTCCACCCGGTCGCGGTTCCGCATGGGTGCGCGCGATGATCGCATCGCGAAGCGGCGACTCGAGGAGTGCCCGCGGGCCGGTTGCCGCGATGTGACGCAGCGACTTCGCATAAGCGGGGTTGGTGAACGGATCGCCGGCCTGCACCGGGCTGCCGTCTGCGCGCGAGAACAACGCGCGCACGTCGGGTGCGCCCGCCTGCGGAAATGTGCTGTTGGCAAATCGCGCCACGCGTTGCGGCACCGGGAAACCCGCTTCGGCCGCGCGGATGGCCGGATCGAAGAGCCTCTGCCAGGGCAGCGCGCCGTGACGTGCATGCACGGCCCCCAGCATCGCGATTGCGCCGGGCACACCGGTCGAACGGCCGGAGAGCACCGCATCGCCGTAAGACAAGGGCTTGCCGTCTGCATCGAGAAACAGATCCGGTGTCGCTGCGGCCGGCGCGGTCTCGCGGCCGTCGAACGCTGTGATGCGCTGCGTCTTTGCATCAAAATAGAGCATGAAGGCGCCGCCGCCGACACCGGAGCTCTGCGGTTCGACCAGACCGAGCATGGCCTGCACGGCGACCGCGGCATCCGCGGCGCTGCCGCCCGCGGCCAGCGCTTCGAGTCCGGCTTCAACCGCCATCGGATGGGCCGCCGCGACGCCGGCCGTGCGCAAGGCGGGTGCTTCGACCTGCGCCGGCAGTGGTGCGCAGGCTGCCAGGAAGGTCGCAAGCAGGCAGGTGTATTTCATGCAAGTCCCTGAATGTTCTGGCCGCTCATTATCTCCGTGCGACGCACAGCTTGCATGGAAATGGGCGCTTGCTCCATGGCCGGTTCAGGGGTGTAATCTGAAAGCGTCGACATGCCGTAGGAGGATCCTGCCAATGCACGACGAGCTGACCACGTTACCCGGCGTCGGGCCCGCGATCGCAGCCGACCTTCGACATCTGGGTATTCATTCCATCCGGGATCTCGCCGAATCCAACCCGGAGCAACTCTTCCAGCGACTAAAGAAGATTACCGGCCACGAACAGGAGCCGTGCCTGCTCTACACGTTTCGCTGCGCGACTTATGCCGCGCGCACACCGGAACCGCAGCCAGACCTGTTGAAGTGGTGGAACTGGAAAGACCGCCGCCTCGACGATTGAAAAAAAGGGACGCATCCCTTCAAAGGGATGCGTCCCCTTTTCAATCGTCGTCGCCGGGCGGCTCGGCATTCTTGTAGATCGCCATCAATTCCAGGTCGCCATCCCGGACCATGCCCACGTTCGGGCAATAGAACTTGAGCGATTCGTGGCCCGGCTCGAGCGGCGTGGTCTCGACGATCTTCACGCAGTTCTGGAATACGCCAGCCGGCACCTCGATTTCGAGGCCGAGCGCGGTGTGCGTGGCGCGATCCTGCGCGTTGACTGCGATCTCCTGGTAGTAACGTGAGCCCAGCAGGAATGCGCGATCCGGCATCAGGATGCCGGGGCGTGCGCCGTTGCGGCCCGCGAGCCAGGCATCCGGGAGCGGATTGCCGTCGCCGTCTTCCACATCCTCGCCAAAGTAATACACATCATTCATCGGTTCGCAGGACGCGACATAGTTGCGCGATATTTCTTCGACTTCGCCATCGGCGGTTTCGTACTCCTGCATGACCCGCGCGCGCGCCAGGCGTTGCTTGCCGTTGTCGAAGTACCTGATCAGGCGGGTTTCCGGCAGCATCGTGATCCAGAGTTCGACGAGTTCGTCGCATTCCCCGGCGCCGACGCAGCGAACGTTGCTGAAATAGAGCTGGCGATTGGCGGTCAGGTTGAAGAAGGCATTGCCGCCGTATGGCTTGAAGTTGCAGGCCGCAAGCGGGAACTGATCGGTGAAGCTGCCGGCCTGGGCGCTGGCGGCAGCCAGCGGGGCCATGACAACGAGCAGCAATGTGGCAATTGGGTTCTGCACGGGCATAAGACACCCCTTTCTGGTATTTGGTGGATTGCGTCTCATTAGATGCGCGGGGCGCGACAATCCTTCGCGATCCGAAGGATTTGCCCGCGAATGGCGTCAAAATAGCTAATGGCCGACCTTGTACACCTCGATCGGGCAACGGCCCGGCGGATTCTGGGCGGCGACGAGGCCGCTTTCCGGGAGTTGTTCGACCGCTTCTTCCCGCGGCTGTACCGGTTTGCGCTCGCACGGCTGAACCGGGATCAGGAGCTGGCCCGCGACGTCGTGCAGCAGACATTCTGCAACGCCATCGAGCGGCTCGACAGTTATCGCGGCGAGGCGGCGCTCTACACCTGGTTCTGCCAGATCTGCCGCAACGTGATCGCGGACCACTATCGCCGGCGGCAGCGGGGCAGCGAGCGCGTGGTACTGCTGGAAGACCAGCCCAATGTGCGCGCGATACTCGAGGCCCTCGCGGCCCCGACCGATGACGAACCGGACACCGGCGTCTGGCGGCAGCAAGTCCATCGTGTGGTTGAAGCGACACTCGATGCACTGCCGGGGCGCTATGGTGAGGTGCTCGAGTGGAAATACCTGGACGGAGAGTCGGTCAATGAGATTGCGCGGCGCCTCGAGCTCGGACCCAAGGCGGCCGAGTCGCTGCTGACCAGGGCCAGGGTGGCATTTCGCGCTGCCATTTCGGAACTGGCCGGCGCGTCTGACGAATTAACCGGAGCGCTGGGCCGTAGCCCGGGGTAGGAACATGGAACAGGACTCCAACGATCGCAAGAATGGCCCGGACCTGGTCGCGTCGCTGATTCGCGCGGCGGGCCGGCGCATCGAGCCGCCTGCCGATGCCTATCAACAGGTGCTCACGGCGGCGACTGCCGCGTTTCGTGAAAAATCAGCGCAGCGCCGCGGACGGATGTGGGTGCTCATTGCCGCGGCTGCGAGCGTGGCGGCGGTCGCGCTGCTGGTAGTGCAATGGAATGGAACCTCGACCGAGTCGCAGGTTGCAACGATTGCGCGTGTCATCGGCTCGGTCGAGATCGAGACCGATGGCGAATGGGAGCCGATGACCGGCGCGCGTGGATCGCTTGGAACCGGCGCGCGACTGCGAACGCTGGCCGGTGGCAACGTGGCGCTCGATCTCGACGGCGGTGCGTCGCTGCGCCTTGCTGCCGCGACCGAAGTGCAGATGGACGGACCGCGCCAGATCCTGCTGCGATCCGGCAGGCTCTACCTGGATAACAGGGCCAGTGTCGGCACGGGGTACCGGATTGAGACTCCCGCAGGCACGGCGCGCGATGTCGGCACGCAGTTCGAACTGCGGGTTGCGGATGGCATCCTGCGGCTGCGCGTGCGCGAGGGGCGAGTGGAGATCGACCGGGCCGGACAGTTGCTGAGCGGGTCGGCGGGTGAACAGCTCGAGTTCGACGCGCTGGGCGGGGTCACGCGCTCGATGATTGCGCCGACCGATGCGGAATGGCAGTGGACCGAGGCCGTCGCCTCTGCACCGGATATCGAAGGCCAGCCCGCAACCGTGCTGCTGCGCTGGGTGGCACGCGAGACCGGCCGCCAGCTGCGCTATGAACCCGCGGCCGTGGAGACCCGGGCTGCCGCGGTCATCCTGCACGGAAACATCCAGCACCTCACGCCGATGGCTGCGCTCGAGGTGATGCTCGCGACCACCGATCTCGAATACGCCCTGTCCGGCGATACAATGGTGATCCGTACCCGCACCGAGCCATAATCCCGGCCGTGAAGAAATGGATGCTCCTGCTGGCTTGCCTGCCGGGCGCCGCCGGGGCCGCGGCATTGCAGGGACAGACGCTGGAGCAGGCGCTCGAGGAGTTGCGCGCACGCGGGATCGCGATCTTCTACAGCAGCGATCTGGTGAAACCCTGGATGCGCGTCGAGCGCGAACCGGCAGCGACCGAGCCGCGCGCATTACTCGCCGAGATCCTGGTCCCATTCGGCATCGCCGTCACTGACGGACCCGACGGCTCCCTGATCCTGGTTCGTGAGATTCAACGTGCGCCACGCCACGCCGCGCCAGGCGCGTCGCACCGTCCGGCACCGACGCCGCTCGATCTGGTGGTCGTAACCGCAAGCACCTACCTGTTCGGGGGCGATGCGCCGTCCGATTCGTCGGTATTCAGTGCCGACGACCTCGAAATGCTGCCCGAGATCGGCGAAGACCCGTTACGGGCGATGGCACGCCTGCCCGGCATCGCGCGCCAGGATTTCTCAAGCCGCATGTACCTGCGCGGCGGCGCCGATGACGAGACGCTGGTGCGCTTCGATGACCTGCGGCTTTACGACCCATTCCACTTCAAGGATTTTTACGGCATTTTCAGCGCGATTGATCCGGGCATCATCAGCGACATTCGCGTCTACACCGGTGGCTTTCCCGTGACCTTCGGCGATCGCAGCAGCGGCGTCGTGGAGGTCGCGCCACGCCTGCCCGGACCGGAGTTCAACGGCCAGGCGGTGCTCAGCCTGTTCACGGCCGGACTTTCGGTCGACGGTTCCTTCGACGACGGCGCGGGTGACTGGGCCGCGGCGGCGCGGCGCAGCAACATGGGCCTGTTCTTCGATCTCGCGAATCAGTCGCTCGGCGAACCCGACTACCACGATCTCTTTGGACACGTCGGCCGCCGCATCAATGAGCGATTCGCAATTTCCGCCAACGCGCTCACTTTTGTCGACCGGATCGTCGCCACTGACCCTGACCAGGAAGAACTGGCAGTGGCCGAGTACCGCGACAGCTACTACTGGGTGCGCCTGGACTTCGGGGCGCCGGACGAATTCGGTGGCCGGATGTTGGTGGCACGCACGGAGCTCGGCAGCGAGCGCTCCGGCAGCACAGAATTGCCGGGCATCGCAACCGGCTCGCTGGAAGATGAGCGCGACTTCATCATCAACTCGATCCAGACTGATGGCTGGTGGCGGCCCGGCGCGCGCTCGGTATTGCAGGCCGGCGCCGAGTGGCGGCAGATGAGCGGGAGTTACCGCTACAGTGACGAGGTCGATTTCGAGCTGTTGTTCCTGACGCCTGGTGCGCCCACGGAGCCGTCGCGTTCGCGTTCAATCCAGGTGCGGCCATCCGGTCATCAGTTCGGCGCCTACCTGAACTGGCGATTCGAGCCAACGAGTACGTTGACGACCGATCTCGGGTTGCGCTGGGATCGCGAGACACTGGCCGATGATGACGGCTCGCAATTAAGCCCGCGCGCGGTACTGATGTGGAGTCCTGGCCAGGACACGCGACTGCGCCTCTCCTGGGGCCGCTATTTCCAGGCCCAGGGCATCAACGAACTGCAGGTGTCGGACGGCGAGCAAAGCTATTCCCAGGCGCAGCGGGCGACGCACCTGGTCGCGAGCATCGAACGCGACCTGACACCGGCACTGAAGCTGCGCGCGGAGGCGTATCGCAAGGACTACGAGCACCCGCTGCCGCGCTACGAATTGTTGATGAACACTTTGATCGTGCTGCCGGAACTGAAACCCGATCGTATCCTGATCGCGCCCGATTCCGCGCAGGCAGAGGGCGCCGAGGTCTCGCTGAATTACGATTCGGGAAATTTTTCCGGCTGGCTCAGTTTCAGCTGGTCGCAGGTGGACGACCGCATCAATGGCGAGAAATTCAACAGGAGCTGGGACCAGCGCAATAACATCAGCAGTGGCTTGAGTTGGCGCGGTAGCAGCTGGGAGGCATCT
>JANNTO010000077.1:0-4513 GCA_031403675.1 Gammaproteobacteria bacterium
GGTGCAGTTCGATGCCATGCGGGAACTGGCCCACCATCGTGATCGACGCGATCCGCATGTGTACCCGGTGCCGGAGCTTGGATTAACTGATTGTACCGGCGCCATCGAAAAGACTGCGGCCGGAGATGTCGGGCCGCTGCCGGAAAACGGCAAAGGCCCTTCGAGCCTGCTGTCCCCGTCTAGCGCGTGCAGTTCGCAAGACCCGTTTCGAGCGCGGTATCGAACACTGAACTGGCGTATCCATCCACATCTTCCTGCGTCACGTCACAGCGGCCGTTACTTGCAGCGTCGGCCATATAAAGCCGCGTCCTGCGCAACGACTGGCCTATGGAATCCAATAGCGCACACGACACGGCACTGCCCGTGCCAGCCATCTCCAGCGTGCCAATCACAAGCTCCACGGATGCCATCATGACATCGCAATCGTACGCAAGAACCTCCCGTTTGCTTTCTACCGGCTTATCGCCGGCGGTCGCCTGAGCGATGCGTTCCTGGAGCAGTGCCTGAATATCGTCATCTTCTGCCTGCTCGGCGCGGTACAACGGCGTAAAGTTGTAGTTGTCCGGCTGCTGGAAATCTGCGCCCTTGTCGATGAGGTAGCGGACCAGCGCCACGCTGCCTGGTTTGCCGGCGGCAATTGAGAGTGCCGTCGAGCCGCTATCGTCGCGCGTATTGACATTGGCGCCACGATCCACCAGCAATTGCACGACTTCTGCCTGTTTCTCCTGGGCCGCGATCATCAGGGGCGTGTAGCCACGGTAGTCTGCCTTGTTGACGTCAGCGCCTGCGTCAAGCAAAACACGAATGACATCCAGATGACCTTGATGGGCCGCCGGCATCAGGGGTGGGAAATTCTTTTTCATGCCGAGGTTGGAGTCGGCGCCCTGCGCGAGCAGCCAGCGCACAATGTCAGTCTTGCCACCGGATGCAGCATAGTAAAGTGCCGTCGCCTCGAGCGACCCGCCAAATTGATTGGGATCGGACCCTCGCGGCAGCGCTTGCTGCACGTCTACGAGATTGCCGGATTTTGCCGCTTCGAATACCGAGGGGCTCGCCAGCACTTGAATCGACAATCCAAGGCACAGCACAAACGCCACGGATGCCACGACAGGGGCACTCGGAAGCTGACTCATTCGTAGCATACGCTCTCCGTTTTCTACGGACACTTCGACAAAGAAACATGTGCATCGCTATTGATTCCGGTCTAGCTCCGGATGTTGCCGATGATCGTATCGGCAGCCTGGGAATGCGCCGTCGGCGGCGCGGACACAGAAGCGATGAACATGTTGAACAACTCGGCCTGTGTCGAGACGCCGAGCTTGCTGTAGATGTTTTCGCGATGGACCTTTACCGTGCCGGGTGAAATGCCGAGCGAGTGCGAAATCGACTTGGTCGAATAGCCGCGCAGCACCAGCTTGACGACTTCGCATTCGCGCGGGGTCAGAACCTTCCGGCCGAAACTGGCAGCGGCTTCCTGCACCAGCCGGCCGAGCTCCAGCTCACGCGTGTTCGCCGGCTGCGAACCCACGATGCTCCAATGCTTGCGCGTGAGCTCGAACAGCACGGGTTGCACGGCTTCCATGTTGCGCACGTCGGTGTCGTTGAACCCGACGCAATGTTCCGAGCGCTCGAGGCTCACGGCAAACGTCACGCCGATCTCGAGTGGCCAGAGATAGTTCACTTCGTCGCCGATGCGCCCGGACGCGTAGTGCGCGCGGTGATATTCGCTTTCGAGAAATCCATCCGGAGCGATGTCGCCGAGCCGGCAGACCTCCGGGTGACCCAGCGACAGGCTCATCACATAGAAGGGATCGAGGACGTAGTAGCCGCCGACATAGGTCGTAACCCCGCGCGCGCGCCAGCTGCCGGTGAAGTTCTCGCACAGCATTTCCGGGTTCACATGCTGGCGGTACACCATCACCATCCACCAGTCGAACTGCAGGACCCGATGCAGCAGGTCGACCAGGCTGGCTGCAAAACGCATCGTCCCGGCACTCGCCGCCACCGACGGCAGCGCATCGCGCATCAACTCGAGCCAGGGCAGGCTATCGCCCGGGCCGGTGCCACGATCTACGCCTTCAGCCATATTGCTCAGGTCCCTGATTGGCGAATACTAGCATCCGCTCCGGGCACGCGTTCCGTCAGGAAAGGTTTGCGCTCGCCTATGACTCCCTTCGCGATTGCCGGTCTGCAGCTGGAACTCACCCGTGGCGACAACCTCGCCATCCTGCGCACCGAAATCGAGACGGTCGCAGCACGCTTCCCGTGGGTGCAGATGGTGGTGCTTGGTGAATTGTCGGCCTATGGGTCCGGCACGGCACGGGCCGAGTCACCCGGTGGCCGCACCGAGGAAGAATTCTGCAGCATTGCCCGCGCGCTCGGCATCTGGCTGATTCCCGGCTCCTTCTATGTTCGCACGCGCGATTCGGTCTTCAATCTTTCGCCCGTCATCAATCCGGCGGGCGAGGTGGTCGCCCGGTATCGCAAGATGTTTCCCTTCCTGCCCTATGAGACGGGGGTCGCGGCCGGGACCGAGTTCGTGGTCTTTGACGTACCCGCGATCGGCCGCTTCGGCATCAGCAACTGCTACGACTTGTGGTTTCCGGAAACCACGCGCACGCTCGCCGCAATGGGCGCGGAAGTGATCCTGCACCCGTCGATGACCAATACGATCGATCGCGAAGTCGAAATTTCGATTGCGCGGGCCAATGCGGCCAGCAACCAGTGCTACTTCTTCGACATCAACGTGGCCGGCAGCCTCGGCATGGGGAGATCCATCGTCTGTGGGCCCGGCGGCGAAGTCCTGCACCAGGCCGGCAGCGGCCGTGAGATCTTTCCCGTCGAGATCGATCTGGATCTCGTACGCCGCGTGCGCAGTCGCGGCTGGAATGGCATTGGCCAGGTATTGAAGAGCTTCCGCGACCGGGCCGTCGATTTTCCGGCCTGCGCTGACCGGAGCCACCAGTTTGAAGCATTGAGTGCGCTCGGGCCGCTGGAGCTGCCGGAGCGCGAATAGCCTGATGAAAATTCAACCTGCTTGGAGAGTAGCCGTGATGACAACAGACCGCACCTACCAGAAATCAGCGATTGCCCTGGCCGTTTCCAGCATTCTCGCCGGCGGCTCAAACGCCGCCGGGGCGCAGGATGCACCCACGGCGCTCGGGGAGGTCATGGTCACGGCGACCCGGCGCGAGGAGTCGATCCAGGACATTCCGTTCAACATTTCCGCGGTGAGCGGCGAGGCACTCGAGAAGGCCCACATCATCGACGCCGTGGATGCGCTGCGCAGCATGGCTGGCGTCTCGGTGCAGGACCGCGGATACCGCAACTCGGGTGTCACCAGCAGCATCGTGATCCGTGGCATCAATGTTGATTCAAGCGCCAACGGCGACGTGCCGCTCGCTGCACCGCCGACGGTTGCTACCTACGTCGATAACACGGCGCTCTATGGCAACTTCATCCTGAAGGACATTGAGCGGGTCGAAGTTCTGCGCGGACCGCAGGGAACGCTTTATGGTTCCGGATCGCTTGCCGGCAACGTGCGCTACATCATGAAGAAGCCGGACCTGAGCGGCTTCAGTGCCTCAGCGAGCGTTTCCTTCGGACAGACCGACGGTTCAGGCGGTTACAACCTGAATCCGGACTTCATGTTGAACGCGCCGCTCGGCGACACGGTCGCGCTGCGCATGAATGTGGGCATCATTGACAACGACGGAATCGTCGACTATCCGAATGTCTATGTCCTGGACGCGAGCGGTAAGCCGGTCGTGACCGGGAATGTGCTGACCTCGACGCCGGTCTACACCAGTGTCGAGGATGCCGATGACGTGGACATCAAGTACGGCCGCTTTTCGATGTTGCTTGCGCCGAACGATGACTTCACTGCCCAGGTCTCGTATCAACGGCAGGAAGACGAAATCGGTGGACGGCGGCAGGTAACCCGTGGCGACGACCTGGTCAATGGCGGGAGCTACGGCGAATACGATTTCGGCGCCATCCAGCTCGAGCCCTCGGAACGCACGGTCGAACTGGCGGCCCTCGAAATGGAAATGGACCTCGGCTTTGCGACGCTGACCTCCAGCACCTCGTACTACGACCACACCGGCACCGGCATCAGCGACAACTCCGGCGTGTATGCGCACAACCGCTGGTTCCGATTCTACGGCAGCTCGCCGCGGCCGATGGCGCAGGCCGAGCGCTTCTACGACGATTCCGCGGTGACGCAGGAGCTGCGCCTCGTGTCGAACGGCGAGAACAAGGTGGACTGGACCGTCGGCGCGTATTACACGGACCAGGACTCCGATCTCGGGCAGAACAGCTTCCTGGTCGGCTACATCCCGTACCTGAATGCCTACCCCTATGGCTGTGCTCCGCCCAGCTTCGGCTGGTACTGCATCGGGCCTTACACGACCGAGCAGGACTTCCTGTTCCGGCGCAGCCAGGACTACAAGGAAACCGCCGTATACGGCGAATTCACGATCAACTTCACGGATGACGTGCACCTCACCCTCGG
>JANNTO010000078.1:0-2162 GCA_031403675.1 Gammaproteobacteria bacterium
CTCGACTTGAACAAACAACGGGATGCACTCAACGAAAATCCATTCGAGCATGTTCTCAACGTCAGTGAATGGGGAGGCCACGAAGTGGCCAGCGATCGCTATAGTGTCGACTATCACGGCATCGCCCATTCGCACATCGACAGCCTGTCGCACCTCGCCCGCTGCGGCAAGATGTACAATGGCTTCTCGGTCGACACGTTGAAATCGTCCGGCGCAGAAAAGCTTGGCATTCAGAACGCCAGGAACGGAATCTTCACGCGGGGCCTGCTGATTGACATACCGTGGTTGAAAGGGGTCGATTTTCTCGAGCCCGGAACCGCCATCACCATCGGGGACCTGGTAGCCTGGGAGGTCAAGACCGGCATTACTGTAACGAGCGGCGATGTGTTACTGATCCGCACCGGGCGCTGGGAACGACTCCGCCAGAAAGGTCCGTGGAACTTTCTCGAACAAGCCGCCGGCAGTCATGCCTCAATCGCGACCTGGCTCAAAGTTCGTGACGTGGCGGTGATCGGCTCAGACGGCGTCAGCGACGTCATACCCTCGAACGTGGAAGGCCGCGTGCTTCCATTGCACGAGCTTGTGCTGGTAAGCCTCGGTATGCCGATTCTTGACAACCTCGATCTCGACGCGCTCGCCGCTGAGGCGCGTAAGCGCGGCCGCTTCGAGTTTCTGTTCGTCGGCGCGCCGCTGCGGGTGCCCGGGGGAACTGGATCACCCCTCAATCCGCTTGCAGTGTTCTGACTGAGGCTGCGTGTTCGAGCAGCAGCTCGCCGTCGCGAGCATTCCGCGTGCGCGATGCAGCGCGCTCGAACTCCACCCGTGTTTCATGAGATCGGTCGATCTTGGGTGGAAGATCGCTGTGTACCTTCGTCAGCATCGGGGCATTGGCGAATCGGCTAACACGCCAAGCCTACAGAACCCTCAATTCCAGGCATCGCAGGGCCGGAGCGACTTCGATAGCTTTCCGATGTCCGCAAGCCCTGCGGCGCCGCAGGGTTTACTTGAATCGCACGCACCAGTGGCCCTGGCGCGAGTGGCGTTACCGACCCCCATCATTAACAGATGGCCGAAGTCGCCGGCCTATGCGGGCGGAATCGACGCCTCGGGATGATGGGCCATCAACTTCACAAACTGTTCCTCGGACAGACCCGCCTTCGCCAGGTCCTCTTTCAAAACGTCGGCAGCACCGCCTGTCAGGTGAACCAACTGCACGAAGCTCTCGACAATTCGACGATTCGCTTCCGTTGTGTAGGGGACTAACGCGGTCGTGACGTCGCCGGCGCCGCCGGTTTCGATGTCGAGCATCAGGGTGGGCGTCGTCGGCGAGAAATCCACCCTATTAAGGTCGATGAACTTTACGCCTGGGCTGTTGTGCGTGCGGAAATGGAATCTGCGCGCTGTTACCTCGTGCACGATCGATCTCAGCGTGTTCTGGCCCTGATCAATCGAGCTCAGGAGCTCAAACCCCATGACAACGTCGTCCGGAGCGACAGTGCGTGCTGCACGCGACAGCCCCGCTGCCGCACGAACGAATCGCGACAGCGAATCTCGGCTCTCGGGAACGCTGTTCTTACCGCCGAATCCCTCGAACTGCGACAGATGTTCTCGCGATGCGGAGAATGTATCGTTGGTGAGTACGCATCCTGAAATGCGCGAATCGCGGCCAGTGACGGCCTGGCCCTCGATGAACTCCAACGAAACACACTCACCAGAGGCATCCGCGATCAGGAAGTGCCATCCCCAACCGCTCTGCGGCACGGCATCGAGATGCTCGAGCACCTCGCGCACCGTCGTGAAGCTGTCGAGTTGATACTGGATCCATTGGGTCTGGGACATTGCGGAGCCGCGCGACGCAGCAGGAAACACAGTTTGCGACAGCGTCATCTCTTCGACCACGAGCCCCGCTTCGTTCATGCCGCCATCTGGGAAATCACGCCCGATGGCCGTCATCGTCACCGAGCCATACTTTGACACCCAGCGCATCGATCCGGTCGTCGTTCTGTTGGGTGCGAGTGTCGCCCAGGGAAGCGCAGACTTCGCCAGGCCGCGCTTGTTGATGAGGACCAGTCCGGCCACCGGTAGGGCGTTGTCCATGTTGCGCCCGACGATGAATCCGTTCGTGCCGTGCGTGGCGAACGTCGAACAGGCGCTGGCGGGCG
>JANNTO010000079.1:0-6178 GCA_031403675.1 Gammaproteobacteria bacterium
ATCGCCGGTCTTGAAGGCGCCGTCCTTGGCCATCACTTTGGCGGTCTCCTCCGGCCGCTGCCAGTAGCCCTTCATCACCTGCGGGCCGGCGATATCGGCGTCATGGACGAGCGCGGCTTCGTGAAGATCGTCGACCGCAAGAAGGACATGATCCTGGTCTCCGGCTTCAATGTTTATCCGAACGAGATCGAGGCGGTCGTCGCGATGCATCCCGGCGTGCTGGAATGCGCGGCGGTGGGCATTCCGGACAGCAAGTCGGGCGAAGCGGTGAAGCTCTTCGTCGTAAAGAAGGACGAGAGCCTTAGCGCCGACGATGTGATGAAGCACTGCCGCGCCCAGCTGACGAGCTACAAGATGCCGCGCGAGGTCGAGTTCCGGAAGGATCTGCCGAAAACCAATGTCGGCAAGATCCTGCGGCGCACGCTGCGGGATGAACTACGTCTGCGCTAAAAGGGGACGCACACCTTTTTCTCGACCGAAGAGAGGCGCTGGAGATGCACGCGACGGGTTGGTCGATCGGAATCCTGGCGGCAATGCTCGCGCTGCTGGCCGCCTGTGCGCCAAAGCCGCTCGTGCATTCGACGCGGCTTGCGCCCACCGGCATCCGTGATGACACGTCGATCGGCGTGATGGTGCTCTATCACGAACGCTGCGCAGAGCATCGCGCGAAGACCGGCACGAATTGCGCGCCAGGCGAAGTCACGGCCAGGATCAATTCGCAGTATTCGCGTTGTGTCGGTTCAGCGTTCAGGGATTCGAGTCATCGCGTCACGATCCTGCCGGGGGAGGCTTTCCACGAGAAATTCCTCGCGCTGGCCGAGCCGGAGTACAGCGAATTGACTCCGGATCGGACCATGGAATTGTTGTCCCGGCCGGAAATTTCTGCGGCACTTCGGCAGGACGGCGTCGGCTATGTGATTCTGCTGTCATCGACGACCACGGACTCCGATCGGCAGGCAATGCTCGACTTCGACCAGGGCGTATGGGCATTTGGCGCCGAATCAAGGCGCACGACGCTCGTGGAAGCGCTGGTCTTCAGTTCAGCCGCCGCGGCGTCGGCCGGCAATCTTCGGCTCGGCATCCAGGGCGATGCAGGATGGTTGATGCCGGTATTCGTGATCATCCCCCTGCCTCCGATTCCCTATGGCTCGAGGACGGAATCGAAGTCCTGCAAGGCGATCGGCCGTGGAATAGCGGAGTTCCTCGCGTCCGAGGAGCTGCCAAATGGCGACCCGCTCAACGGTGATAGGCCGGAGACAGCTCCTGCACCGCAGCGATCATCGCAGCGACGTGCTCCGGATTGACGCCGGGCTGCACGCCGTGTCCCAGGTTGAACACATGCCCTGGTCCGTGCCCATAGCTTTCCAGCACGCGCGCGACTTCGGCGCGAATCACCGCGGGCGGCGCGTACAGCACGCCCGGGTCGAGATTGCCCTGTAGCGCCACGCGATCGAGCGCCATTTCGCGCGCGGCAGAAAGTTCTGTCATCCAGTCCACACCCAGCGCATCGGCGCCGGTGACGGCCAGGTGTTCAATCCAGGCGCCACCGCCCTTGGTGAACAGGATCACCGGCACCCGTCTGCCCTCGTGTTCGCGGATCAGGTCCGCGACGATCCGCTCCATATAGGGCAACGAGAATTCCAGGTATGCGTGCGTAGCCAGCGCGCCGCCCCAGGTGTCGAAGATCATCACTGCCTGTGCGCCCGCCACGATCTGTGCATTGAGATAATCGGTCGTCGCCAGCGCGAGTTTGTCGAGCAGCGCGTGCATCACCTTTGGGTCGCCGTACAACAGGCCCTTGATTCGCGAGAACTCCTTGCTCGAACCACCTTCGACCATGTAGGTCGCGACGGTCCACGGCGATCCGGCGAAGCCGATCAGCGGCACGCGCCCGGCGAGTTCGCGGCGCACCAGGCCGACCGTATCGAGGACAAAACGCAGTTCTTTGGTCGGATCCGGTACCGGCAGCGCGGCCACGTCTGCTGCGCTGCGGACCGGACGTTCGATGCGCGGGCCCTCGCCTTCCGTGAATGAGAGCCCGACTCCCATCGCCTGCGGGATCATGAGGATGTCGGAGAACAGGATCGCGGCATCGAGCGGAAAGCGCGCGATCGGCTGGAGCGTCACTTCGCAGGCGAGTTCCGGGTTGGTCGCGAGCGCCAGAAAACTGCCGGCCTTGGCGCGAGTCGCACGGTACTCCGGCAGGTAGCGTCCAGCCTGGCGCATGATCCAGACCGGCGTACGGTCCACCGGCTGGCGCAGCAGCGCGCGCAACAAGCGGTCGTTCTGCAAGACGCTCATCGAGGCGCAAACACGCCGGCGATCGTCGTCTGGATCGCCTCGGCCGCAGCACGCGGGTCCGCGGCCTCGCGGATTGGCCGCCCAACCACGATGTAGTCGGCGCCATTGGTGAAGGCTTCCGCGACACTGACCACGCGCTTCTGGTCGTCGGACGGGCGATTCTCGACCGGCCGGATGCCGGGCGTCACGACGATCAGGCGGTCATCGACGCCCGCGCGCAGCAGTTTCGCCTCGAGGCCGGAAGAAACAACACCGACGCAGCCCGCTGCGAGTGCGCGTCGCGCGCGTGACAGCACCAGTTGCTCCACATCGCACTTGAACCCCAGGTCGTCGAGATCGCCGCGATCGAGGCTGGTCAGCACGGTCACGGCGAGGATACCGACCTCGCCCGCGGCCTTGACCGCCGCTTCCATGATCGCCTGGTTGCCATGCACGGTCGTGAAAGCGACGCCGCGATTGCGGAGGTTCTGCACCGCGGCGGCGACTGTGGCCGGCACGTCGAAGAACTTGAGGTCCACGAACACGCGCTTGCCACGACCGACCATCCAGTCGAGGAGTTCAAAGGCGCCGCTGGACGTGAAGAGTTCGAGGCCCAGCTTGTAGAAGGACACGGAATCGCCAAGCGTGTCCGCGAGCCGGCGCGCGGCATCCGCGTTCGGCACGTCCATCGCGAAGATCAGGCGTTCGCGCGCCGCTATTGAAGCCCTTGCCATCCGCACTCCATTGGCTGCCGTCATGCTATCAAACGGCGGTTTGGCCGGTGAGTCGCGCGTGCTCCTGGAATGCGTAGCGGTCGGTCATGCCGGCAATGTAGTCGGCGACCGCGCGCGCCTGGCCGGCGGCGCCCGCCGCGGCTTGCAGCCGCAACGCCGCATCCCGGTGATCGGCCGGCATCCGCGTGACATCGCGCATGAATTCCTCGAAAAGTTCCTGCAACACCTGGCCGGCGCCCACGCGGGTTGCCTGCATGCGTTCGTGCCGGTAGAGCCGCGAACGCAGAAACTTTTTGAGCTGGTGGTGCTCCGCGTCCTTGGCCTCGGAAAAACCGACGACTGCTTTTGGCTGCGCGCGTACTGCTTCGATATCGGCGGGTTTCAGCGCGGCAAGCCGCCGCGCGGTTTCCTCGATCAGGTCACTCGCAACCTCGTGAATCATGCGGCGGATGATCTCGTGGACCATGCGCCGGCCCGGCAGCTCGGCATGCAGGGCGAGCACCGCGTCGTGCTGGCGCGCGAACGAGGCCACGCTGCGCAACTCCTCGATCGTCACGAGTTCCGAACGCAGGCCGTCGTCCACGTCGTGATTGTTGTAGGCGATCGCATCGGCGAGATCCGCAATCTGCGCCTCGAGGCCCGGCTGCGTGCGCTCGATGAAACGCCGGCCCAGTTCGCCCAATTGCCGCGCATTCGCCAGCGAGGCATGCTTCAGGATGCCTTCGCGGGTTTCGAAGGTCAGGTTCAGGCCATTGAACCCGGCGTAGCGCTCCTCGAGCTCGTCCACGACCCGGAGCGACTGCAGGTTGTGCTCGAAACCGCCGTAGTCGCGCATACAGTCGTTCAGGACGTCCTGTCCCGCATGGCCGAACGGCGTGTGGCCGAGATCGTGCGCCAGGCAGATCGCCTCGGTCAGCGGCTCCGACAGTGCGAGTGCATTCGCGACCGAGCGGCCGATCTGCGCCACTTCGAGCGAATGCGTTAGCCGGGTCCGGTACATGTCGCCTTCGTGGTTGATGAATACCTGCGTCTTGTAGACCAGGCGCCGGAAGGCATTGGAATGCACAATGCGATCGCGATCGCGCTGGAATTCGCCGCGGTAATCGGCCAGCTGCTCCGGATAACGGCGTCCCCGCGAACCGGTCTCGAGGGCCGCATAGGGCGCGAGCCCGGCATCCGGGTCACGGCCCTTCCTCATGCGCCGGCCCGTTCTTCCAGCAGCGTCTCGAGCGCCTCGCGCGGGTAGTCGACGGTCACCGCCGCCCGGCCGATGGCATCAAGCAGCACCAGGCGCAACTGTCCGCCCGCGACCTTCTTGTCCATACCCATCAGATCCAGCATGCGCGCGCGTCCGAGCCGCGGCGGATCGACCGGCAGCCCCGCAGTTGTGAGCAGCTCGCGGATCCGGCGCACGTCGTCTCCCGGCAACCGTCCAATTCGCGCCGAAAGCTCGGCAGCGAGCACCAGGCCGGCAGCGACGGCCTCACCATGCAGCACGCGGCCATACCCGGCGCCTGCCTCGATCGCATGCCCGAAGCTGTGTCCGAGGTTCAGCAGCGCGCGCTTGCCTTCCTCGCGTTCGTCCTCGGCCACGATCGCGGCCTTGATCTCGCAGGCGCGCCGGATCGCATGCTCGAGCACGGCCGCATCGCGCTTGAGCAGCGCGGCGGAATTCTTCTCGAGCCAGGAGAAAAACTCCGCATCCGCGACCAGCGCGGCTTTGACGATCTCGGCGAATCCCGCGCGCAGCTCGCGATCCGGCAGCGTGGCGAGCGTATCGGTGTCGGTGATGACGGCCGACGGCTGGTGGAACGCGCCGATCAGGTTCTTGCCGCCCCGGTGATTGACGCCGGTCTTGCCGCCGACCGCAGAGTCCACCTGCGCGAGCAGCGTGGTCGGCAGCTGCACGAAGGCAATGCCGCGCTGGTAAGAGGCCGCAGCGAAACCCGCGATGTCGCCCACCACGCCGCCACCGAGCGCGAGCACCATGCCGTCGCGATGCAGGCGCGCGGCGACCAGTGCATCGATGATCTGCGCGACGTTGCCGAGCGTCTTCTGCTCCTCGCCGCCCGGCAGCACGCATTTCGCCAGCGGCCGGCCCGCGAGGCCCTGCTCGAGCCGTGGCAGCCACAAGGGTGCTACGACCTCATCGGTCACGACCAGGAGCTTCGACACGCCGACCTGTTCGGCCAGCAACTCGCGCGAACCGAGCAGTCCGGACCCGATCAGGATCGGATAGCCGCGTTTGCCGAGTTTCAGGTCAATGCGTTGCATGCGGGAGTCAATCAGAGGGTCCCGAGTGCTTTCTCGATATCGCCGGCGACTGCGCCCGGCGCGAGGCCGCTGGTGCGGATCGTGATCGCGGCGACGGAACGATAGAGCGGATCCCGTACCAGCGCGAGCTCTTCGAGCCTGGCACGCCGGTCGCTGGTTTCGAGCAGTGGACGATGCTGACTATGACGCGTGCGCTGTAGCTGCTGCTCGATGCTCGTATCGAGGAACACCACGGTGCCGCGTGCGGCCAGCCGCTCGCGGTTGATGGGCAGCAGGATGGCGCCGCCGCCGGTCGCAAGCACAATGCCTGCATTCGACGTCAGCGCATCAATTACATCGCGCTCGCGGATCCGGAATCCTTCCTCGCCTTCTCGTTCAAAGATGTAGGCGATGTCCACGCCGGTACGCAACTCGATTTCCACGTCGCTATCGACGAAGCGCAGATTCAGCCGACGCGCGAGCTCCCGCCCGACCGCGGTCTTGCCGGCTCCCATCGGCCCTACCAGGAAGATGCTCTGAACCACGCTCGGCACCGTAAGAAACGACACGGCCGCCCGAAGGCGGCCGTGTGACTGTGCATTGGAACCGGTCCCGGACGCAAGCCGCGACCGCCCGGGTCAGTCGATGCTCGAGCCCTCGCGCAGGATCTTCGGTGTGACGAAAATCAGCAGTTCGTCCCGATTGTTGATCCGGCTCTTGGACTTGAACAGGTTACCGATGATCGGCACATCGCCGAGGCCCGGCACTTTCTTGACCGACTCGCGGCGCTCGGTCTCCATGATGCCGCCCAGCACGACCGTCTGGCCGTCCTTGACGAGCACCTGGGTCTGGATGTTGCGCGTGTCGATCGAGGGCACGAAACCGCCGGTCGCGGACGGCACCAGCTGGCC
>JANNTO010000080.1:0-5895 GCA_031403675.1 Gammaproteobacteria bacterium
CTCGAACACTGCGATTGACTCGACGTGGGACGTGTGCGGAAACATGTCCATGATGCCAGCCGCCATGAAGCGGTAGCCATGCTGCTGCACCAGTATGCCCGCATCCCGGGCCAGCGTGCCGGCATGACAGGAGACATAGACGATGCGCCGCGGCCGGCTCGACGCAATCATCGCGAGGGCCTCGCGAGCACCCGCCCGCGGTGGATCGAGCAGCACCAGGTCATAGGACGCGCGCGCCCAGCGCGCTTGCGACAGATCGGTGCTCAGGTCGGCCGAATGAAACTGGGTGTTTCCGATCCCGTTCCGTTCCGCATTGGTTCGCGCCCGCGCGACCAGAGCGGCATCGCCCTCCACACCCGTCACCTCGGCCACGCGCGTCGCGAGCGGCAGGCTGAAATTGCCGAGCCCGCAAAAAAGATCGAGCACCCGATCCGTCACCTGCGGCTCGAGCAGCAGCAGTGCGTGTTCGATCATGCGCCGATTCAACTCGCCATTGACCTGGATGAAATCGGTCGGTGCGAACTCGATGCCGGACCGCAGGCCGGGCAACTGGTAACGCAGCGGAACCGGCGGCGGAGAAAGCGGTGTGACGGTGTCGAGCCCGCCCGGCTGGAGGTACAGCGCAATCCCATGCCGGGTTTCGAATTCGCGCAGGCGCTCGAGATCGGAGGCAGGCGGCGTGTCCAGCACGCGCAATACCAGTGCGGTCACGTCGTCGGCGACCGCGACCTCGATCTGGGCGACGCGGCGCCGGATCTCGAGAGCGCCGATCAGCACCGCCAGTTCCTCGATCAATCGGCCGACCGGCGCTGCGAGCACTTCGCACTGGCGCAGGTCCGCGAGCAACGGGCTGCCCCTCTCACGGAAGCCGACCAACACCCGCTCCTTGCGATCGACATAGCGGCAGCCGAGCCGCGCGCGCCGGCGATAGGCCCAGGTCGGTCCGGTCAGTGGCGACAACCAGCGCAGTGGCAGGACCCCGCCGATCCGCGCTAGTTCATCCGCGACGATACGGCCCTTGGCTGACAGCTGCGCCCCGTGTTCGAGATGCTGGAGCGAACAACCGCCGCAGATTCCAAAGTGCGGGCAGCGGGGTGTGACGCGCTCTGCTGCCGGCCGCAGGACTTCAAGCACGATCGCCTCGTCATGGCGCCGCCGGCTGCGAGTCCGTTGCAGCCGCACCTCTTCACCCGGCAGGGCGCCCTCGACGAATACGGTCTTGCCGTCGATCTGCGTGACGCCACGACCTTCGTGATCCAGCGCAACGATCTCGGCGATTTCAGGCGCCCGCGCCGGTTTCAAGCAGCTTTCCACGCTGCGGTGAACTGCTGCCAGTGCGATTCCGGACGTTCGCCCAGCCAGGTCCGAACTCGATCCAGTTCGGCAGCGTGGGTCGATGGCTGCAGGTGTCCGCGTATCAGTTCAAAACGCAGGTAGATCAAATAAGTGTTCAGCACATCCGTTTCGCAATAGTCGCGGATTTCAGCAATCTTGCCCAAGCGCCAGGCATCCCACACCTGGTCGCCACCCATGCCCAGTTTTCCCGGCAGGCCGAGCAGCAAGGCGACGTGCTCAAGGCTCGCACGACCGCGGCCCTGGTAAGCCGCCAGAACGTCCATCAGGTCGAGGTGCCGCATGTGGTAGCGATTCAGGTAGTTGTTCCACTTGAAGTCGCGATCGAGTTCGCCGGTGTCCCAGTAGGTCGGCGATGCGATGCCGTGCCGCAGCATGCGGTAGTGCAGGACCGGCAGGTCGAATCCCGAACCGTTCCATGACACCAGCGTCGGACGAAGCTTTTCCAGGCCGCCGAAGAAGCGGCGTATCAGCTCATCCTCCGGACTGTCGGTGGCGCCAATGCTCCAGACCTGCAGTTGATCGTCATTGCGCAGCAACGCCGAAATCGCCACCACACGATGCTGTTCGAATGGCAGAAATGAGCTGCCCGTTTCCTCGGTACGCCGGGCAAACATCGCCTCGGCCACGGTTGCATCGTCGCCCGCGGGCATACCGGGCAGTCGTCGGCCGAGTTCCACGTCGGGTACTGTTTCGATGTCAAAGACCAGGCAGTTGAGCGGCGTGCTCATGCCCGCTTCATCAGTACGGCGACCGCAATCACGAGGCCGGCTTCGTCGGTCAGGCTGACATGCCCGTCGCCGGCCCCCAGACGATCGGCGACCGCCCGGCCACGCGCGGAAAACAGCACCTCGGGGCGGCCCCATTCATTCGCAATGAATCCGACGTCGCGGATCCACACGCCGTGTCCAAAACCCGTGCCTAGCGCCTTGACGATCGCCTCCTTGGCTGCAAAACGCATCGCCAGGAAACGGGCCGGCCGGCGCTTGGCATCGAATACCTCGCGCTCCTGTGGCAGCAACAATCGTTCGACGAAGTGCGCGCCGAAGCGCTGGTAGGCCGCGGCGATTCGCTCGATGCGCACCACATCGGTGCCGATCCCGAAGATCATGAGTCGCGCGCTGCAAGCATCAGGCGTTTCATTTGAGAGACCGCCGGGCCCATGCCGCTCAGCACCGCGCGCGCCACGATCGCGTGGCCGATGTTGAGTTCGACCAGTTCGGGCAGCGCGGCGACCGGCTGCACGTTGTGATAGTCGAGTCCGTGACCGGCATGAGCGATGAGTCCATTCGCGCTCGCCCGCCGCGTGGCAGCAGCGAGCCGTGCGAGTTCGCGGCCCCGATCGGGACCCTGCGCCTCGGCATACGCGCCGGTATGCAATTCCACAACTGCCGCGCCTGCGCGCGCCGCCGCATCCACCTGTCCCTCGTCCGGATCGATGAATAGCGCCACCCGGATACCGGCGGCAGCCAGCATCCCGCAGGCATCCGTGATCGCGCTTTGCTGACTCGCCACGTCGAGCCCGCCCTCCGTCGTGAGCTCGCTGCGGCGCTCAGGCACCAGGCAGACGTCGCGTGGCAACAGTGTGGCGGCGATACGAAGCATGGCGCCAGTTGCGGCGATTTCCAGATTCATGTGGGTCTGCAGCGCCCCCCGCATCGCCTGCACGTCGCGGTCCTGAATATGCCGGCGATCCTCGCGCAGATGCAGCGTGATGCTGTCGGCACCCCACTGTTCCGCAACCAGCGCAGCGAGCAGCGGGTCAGGCGAACGGCCACCGCGTGCCTGCCGCAAGGTCGCCACGTGATCGATATTCACGCCGAGCATGATCGTCGTGCTCACCCGTCCTGCTCCCGCTGGCGCATTGCCAGCATCACTTCGCGGCTGGCAAGACCGCGTCCTTCGAGACAATGCGCGATCGCCGCGCCGAAAATCCTGCGCGCTGCCCGCTGCGCCTGCGGCTGCCCCAGTTCGCCGCGTGAGACCGCGAGCACATCGCAGCCGCGAAATGCTTCCGGCTGGCCGGCCGTATCCCCCACGGCCAGCACGCCGCGGCCCGGTTCGAAATGATAGTACCGATCTGGCTCGAGCGTCCCGCCGCTGTCCGCGTCGCGCGCCAGGTCGATCCCATAGCCGAGTTCCTCGAGCAGCACCATCTCGAACACCCGCAACGGCCGGTTTCCCGCCTCGCTGCCCAGCTGCGCGAGCGCCGCTGCGTAAGCGTCGTAAAGCCGCTCGTGACGATCCTCCATTGGCATCAGTCGCAGCAGCAGTTCGCTGAGATAGAAACCGGAGAGCAGCTGCGACGGCGGCAGGCTCGTGACGGCACCACCCAGTTCAGCGCCGGTCAGGGTGCCACCGTCCGAGCGGCCCGACCAAGAGATCAAGAGCGGCAGGAACGGCTGCAATATCGCGCGCAGCGGCGATTTCGGCCGGCGTGCGCCGTGTGCAAACAGGGTGACGCGGCCATGCCGCCGGGTCATCAGGTCGAGGATCCGGCTGGTATCACTCCACGGGCGGTGATGGAGCAAAAAGGCCGGCTCGAGCAGCACCCGTCGCGCGGAACTCATGTCGATTGATGGCCTAGCCGGTGCAATAGCTGATCATCGTCGGTCCAGCCCTCACGCACCTTGACCCAGGTGGTCAGGTGCACGCGCCGGCCGTACAGCTCATTCAACGCCAGCCGCGCGGCCTGGCCGATAGCCTTCAGGCGCGCGCCCTTCGCGCCGATCACGATCTTGCGCTGACCGACGCGCTCCACCCAGATCACGGCGTCGATCTCGGTACGGCCGTCGGGCGTTGCTTCGAAGCGCTCGATTTCAACGGCAATTCCATAAGGCAACTCGTCAGACAGTGCCAGCATCAGCTGTTCGCGCAGCACCTCGGCGGCGAGAAAACGCTCGCTGCGATCTGTGACCTGTTCTGGCGGGTACAGGGGCGGACCCACGGGCAGCAGCAGTAGCACGGCATTCAGCAGCCGCTCGAGGTTTTCGCCCCGCTCCGCCGACAGCGGTACCACCGCCGCAAACTCGTGTTTGGCTGACGCGCGCTCGAGCAGCGGCAGGAGCCGGGCACGCGGCCGGACCCGATCGATCTTGTTGACCGCGAGCAAGATCGGGCAGCCGGCAGATTTCAGCTGCCTGAGAACGACATCGTCTTCGGGTGTCCAGCGCGGTGCCGCGACAATCAGCAGGGCGGCATCCGCCGCGGCAACACCCGCCGCCGCCTCGCGACTCATCGCGTGACTCAGCCGACTGCCGGCCGGTGCGCCGGCGCCCGGCGTGTCCACCAAGATCATCTGGAATCCTGGCTGGCTCAGGATGCCCCGGATGCGGTAGCGAGTGGTCTGCGCCTTGGGCGTGACGATGCTGAGTTTCTGGCCCACCAGCGCATTCAGGAGTGTCGACTTGCCGACATTCGGGCGTCCCGCAAGAACCACGGTGCCGCAACGGAATTCGTTGGCAACGGTCATCCGGAATTCCCCAGCGCGGGGTCATCGAGGATCCGCTGCGCAGCTTCCTGTTCGGCCCGCCGCCGGCTGCTGCCGTCCGCTTCCGCGGCGATCGCGAGACCGATGACATCACAACGCACGCGAAACTGCTGCTCGTGGGGTTCGCCACTGACCTCGAGCACCGTGTACGCCGGCAAGGCGTGGCCACGGCCTTGCAACCACTCCTGCAAGCGGGTCTTGGGATCCTTCAATTCGGAGGCCGATGGCAGTGCCGCCAGTGGTTCGCTGAACAGCCGCGCGACCACCGTGCGCGCGGCATCGAGACCGCGATCCAGATAGATCGCACCGATCAGAGCCTCCAGCGCGTCGGCAAGAATGGTCGCGCGCCGTTGGCCACCCGATTTGAGTTCGCCGTCCCCGAGTCGCAACTGCTCGCCGAGGCCAAACTGTGCTGCCGACACGGCGAGTGCCTCGCCACTGACCAGGCAGGCGCGATACCGCGACAATTCGCCTTCGCTTGCTGCCGGGAAATTCTGGAACAGCAATTCGGCGACGACGAATGACAGCACCGCATCACCGAGATATTCGAGTCGCTCGTTGTTGTCCGGCCCGAAGCTGCGATGGGTCAGCGCGCGCAGCAGCAGCGCGGCATCGGTGAGCGTGCAGCCCAGGCGCTCCTGCAGCCAGCGACCAGCCGGATCCACGAGGCCCGCAGCGCGACTCAGCGCGCGGCGACCTCCACGGACTTGTCGAATTCGATCAGGAACGACACATTGCCCGCCAGCGGCACGGTGTCATCGTAAGCGGCACGCAGGTAGAAAATATTGCCATCGCGTTTGATCTCGACGTCGTTCGAGGTGATCACTTCGACCATCTCGATATCGAAATGCCGCTCGATCGCCTTGCGCAGCATGAACTCAGTCGAACCCGGGTTGTTTGCATACTCATCACTGACTTTCTCGAGCGTAGCGGCGACGCGCATGTACTCGAGGTACTTTGGCGTCAGCCGGATGCCGGCATACACCCATGCGCCCACCACGATGACCAGCACGATGATGCCGATGAATGTCATGCCCCGCTGTCTGTGCTGC
>JANNTO010000081.1:0-2500 GCA_031403675.1 Gammaproteobacteria bacterium
AGCATTACTGCGGCGGCACGCTGATCAAGCCCGACTGGGTACTGACCGCCGCCCATTGCATCAACCAGAAGATGGTCAACGCCGGCTATCGGGTGCGGCTCGGTGTGGAGGATATCTCGAAGGACGAGGGCATGAGCTTCAAGATCGACCGGATCGTCAGGCATGCGGGCTATGAAGCGAAATCGCATCCGCTGGCGCCAGAGCCTCCTGTGCCGCCACCGAACATGTACGCCAACGACATTGCGCTGGTGCACATCGTCGACGATGGACCGCCGCGACCCCGCGATCCGAATCAGATACGCCCGATCGAGCTGTACTCGGGGCCGCCGCTAAAGTCCGGAAAGCAGGTGACCGGCTCTGGCTGGGGCAAGACCGCGCCGGTCGATGAGCATGCGCCGCACGCGATTCTTCTGAAGGTGGACTTGCAATTGATGGACGTCGAGACCTGCAAGAAACAGCAAAATTACGGTCCGGAGAGAATCAGCGACCAAGTCATTTGTGCCGCTTTCAAGGGCCGCTCGACCTGCCGTGGTGACAGCGGCGGGCCGTTGACCCTCACCAACGAGGGTCAGCTGGTTGGTGTCATCAGCTGGGGCAAGAAGGAATGCAATGGCGACGGCCAGCCCGGCGTGTACACGAGCGTCGTCGCGTACCGGGACTGGATCAAGCAGGCAATGGCGCTCGATCCAACCAAGAACTCGTTGCCTTGAACAAAAAAGGCAGCCATCCCGGCCCGTGCCGGGATGGCTGCCCGTGGTCGTCGCTGACCTTAACCGCCGGCGGGTGCGGGTGCTGGTTCCGAAACCGCGTCGCCGCCAGACTGCTCGGCGTCCGAGGCATTGGCGTCGGCAGGCGCCGCTTCAACCGGCGCAACCTCCGTGGCTTCCGCTGCAGGCGCGGCTTCCGGAGCCGCCTCTTCTTTCTTGGCGCAAGCCGCCATCAACATGGCGGCCGCGATCACCGCAATTATCGTCGTCAGTTGCTTCATGTACTTCCGCTCCCTTGAATGTTTGGTGCTGGACCGCATCCAACCCATCTGAGCCTAGTCGAACCCGAGGCTGTTCAGCAACTCCAGGAAACGCGGGTCGCCGCGCAGCGGGTCGAGCAGCGGATCGTTACGGGTATAGACCAGGCCGGAATCGCCGACCACAAGCGCCCTTTGGAGCCTCTCGATCGAGGCGCCCAGCTCCCCCCATTGCGCCAGGACCTGGGCCTGCTGGTAAAGCACCCGATCCCCGTGGTCTGCCACCAGCTTGGCCATCGCGGCACGCGCCTGCCCGGCGTGGCCCAGCCGGTGTTCGACGATGGCTTCACCCGCCAGGCGGAAGTCCTCGACCGGCTCCGCCGCATAGGCGGCGCGGGCGTCGTCGAGGCGTCCCAGCATCAGCAGGGCGTCGCCGATGGCCGCGTTCGCGCGCGACATCCTGGGGTTCATTTGCAACGCCTTGCGCAGCGGCGGAATCGAGTCCGCATAGTTGCGGGCGGCATATTCGATGGAACCCGCAGCGCGGTGGATCAGTGGATTCAGCGGGTCGAGCAGCAAAGCGCGTTGCATCGCCTGAGTGGCTTCGCCCCGCTGGCCAGTGCGCGCACTGTACTGGGCGTAGCGTGCCATCACGGTCGCCTCGCCGGCACCCATTTCGCGTGAGCGTTCGAAGGGTTCGCGCGCCGCGCGCGCGTCCAGCCGACCCTGGAACAGGGTGAAGCCGAGTGTCGAATGCGCTTCGGCCAGTTCGGGTGCAATGGCGATCGCACGCTCTGCCGAGGCGATCGCAGCATCGTACAG
The DNA here is from genome assembly GCA_031403675.1 of Gammaproteobacteria bacterium. Classification (GTDB taxonomy): domain Bacteria; phylum Pseudomonadota; class Gammaproteobacteria; order Steroidobacterales; family Steroidobacteraceae; genus SCUD01. The sequence goes on from JANNTO010000081.1 coordinate 1,787, forward strand.
AGCGGCCAATTGCCCGACCGCGCCATACTGATTTGCAATGGTCGTCAGGGATCGCGCGCGCATGGCATGGGCCGCCGCATAGTCTGGATCGGCGGCAATTGCGGCGTCGAACTGCGCCAGTGCCGCGCGCTCCGTGGCCTCGTCGGCACCGAGGCCGTATAACGCGCGCCCGCGCAGATAGGCATCGTAGGCGGTGACACTGTTTGTACCACCTGCAGCAGCCAGTGCACCACCCGGCTCGCCATCCGCGCTGACCTGTGCCACCAGCGCGTTCGCAACGGTGTTCGCGATCTCGCTCTGCACCGCAAAGATGTCGTCCATGGCGCGATCGAAAGTCTGCGACCAGCGGCTGAAGCCCGTTTGTCCGTCGATCAGGTCGGCCGCAATGCGCACGACATTCCCGGAACGCCGCACGCTGCCGTCCAGCAGGTGCGCCACGCCGAGCTTTTCGGCGATGGTGACGGCATCGTCCTTGCGATCCCGAAACGTCGCGGTTGAGGCCTGCGCCATCACCTGGAGTCTGGAGCTGCGCGCGAGCGTCGCACGCAATTCTTCCGATAGCCCGTCGGAAAAATAGGCCTGCTTTTCGTCGCCGCTCAGGTTCACGAATGGCAGCACGGCCACGCTGTTGCCGGCGGCCGCGCGGCGTCTGCCAAACAGCCCTTGTTGCCATGCGATCAGGCCAGCAGCACCTGCAACGACAGTACCCGCGGC
>JANNTO010000082.1:0-8064 GCA_031403675.1 Gammaproteobacteria bacterium
GCCGCTTCGACGCCGGCATACAGCGGCGAGTCCTTCACCAGGTAGGCGCGCACGAAGTCGATGACCAACAGTGCCGGCCTCTTTCCAAAAACGAGGGACTTGCCGAAGCCACCGCGTGCGTAGTTCTGCTCGAGCGATTCGTTTGACATGCGTGTTCAGATCACCTTGCGCAACTTGAGAGCGTCGAATCGAGCCCGGTCCATGCCGAGGAGTTCCAGATAAACCTCTTCATTGTGCTGGCCGATTTCGGGTGCTGCGGTGCGAATGCCACCCGGCGTAGCCGAGAGCTTCGGGGCGACATTCTGCATCTTGAGCTCACCGAAGTGGGGGTGCTGCGTCGTGACGATCGCGTCGCGGGCCTTGAAGTGCGGATCCTCCAGCATGTCGGGCGGGCGATAGATCAGGCCAGCCGGCACGCCGAATTTGTCCATCAGATCGAGAACCTGGCGGGTTGTCAGGGCCTTGCTCCACTCGCCGATCTTCGCGTCGATGTCGCGCTGATTGGTGCCACGCGCCTGGTGATTCACGTAACGCGGGTCCTTCGCCCATTCGACCTTACCCATCGCCTCGCAGAGCCGGCCGAACACCGTGTCCTGGTTCGCGGCGATCAATACCAAGCCGTCTTTGGTCGGGTAGACATTGGACGGTGCGACATTTGGCAGGATCGCGCCGGTGCGCTCGCGGATGTAGCCGGTCTTGTCGTATTCGGTGATCAGCGATTCCATCATGCCGAGCACGGCCTCGTAGATTGCCGAGTCAACCACCTGGCCGCGGCCGGTACGCTCGCGGTAGTTGAGCGCTGCTAGCGCGCCAATGCAGGCGAAGGTCGCGGCTAGTGAATCGCCGATCGAGATGCCGACCCGCGATGGTGGCGCGGACGGATCGCCGACCACGTAGCGCAGGCCGCCCATCGCCTCGCCGATCGCGCCGAAGCCCGCGCGCGGCGCGTATGGCCCGGTCTGGCCATAGCCGGACACGCGGACCATGATCAGGCGCGGATTGACCGCCGCAAGCTGTTCCCAGCCGAGGCCCCACTTTTCGAGCGTGCCGGGTCGGAAGTTCTCGACCAGGAAATCGGATTTCGCAACGAGATCTTTCAGTACCTGCTGGCCCTCAGCCTGGCGCAGGTCGAGCGTGATCGCCTTCTTGTTGCGGCCCACCACCGGCCACCACAGCGCGGGATCGCCCTGCTTCTGCCGGCCCCAGACCCGCATTGGGTCGCCTTGCCCCGGCGCTTCGACCTTAATGATCTCAGCGCCCAGGTCGCCCAGCAACTGTCCGCAAAACGGGCCCGCGAGCAGCGTGCCCATCTCGATGACCCGCAGGTCGGACAATGGCCCGTTTCTGAAGCTCTCGCCCACCATGTCCTCGTGTATACAATTATGCCCCGTGCGAGGTCAACCATTGGCCGATCGGTGGGATAATCCCGCTTCCATGTATACAATTTCACCATGACGATGACGGCACGAAAGATTGAGATCGTGGAAGTAGGCCCGCGCGACGGGCTGCAGAACGAGCCGGGCGTGTTTCCGACCGCTGCAAAAATCGAGTTCATTAATCGCATCGTCGCGGCCGGCACGCGGCGCGTCGAGGCGACCAGCTTCGTCAATCCGAAGCGCGTGCCGCAGATGGCCGACGCTGAAGAAGTAATGAAGGCGCTGCCACGACGCGACGGCGTGCATTACGTCGGGCTGGTGCTGAACCGGCGCGGCTTCGACCGTGCGGCTGCCGCGGGTTGCGACGAGATCGGCATGGCCGTCATGACCACGGACGCCTTCAACGAACGAAACCAGGGCGTCACGACCCGTGAATCCATCGATGACTGGCTTGAGATTGCCGCCGCTGCGCACGCGGCGGGCATTCGCGCGCAGGTCACGATTTCCGGTGCCTTCGGCTGCCCCTTCGAGGGCGAAGTCGCGCCGGAGCGGGTCATCGCCATTGCACGTGAACTCGCAGCCGGCGATCCGATCGAGATTGCGATCGCGGATACCATCGGTGTCGGCGTGCCAGACCAGGTGACGGATCTCCTGCGACGCCTGAAGGACGCCCTGCCCGGCATGCCCTTGCGTGGTCATTTCCACAACACGCGCAACACCGGCATCGCGAATGCCTATGCCGCCGTCCTTGGCGGCGCCAGCGTCCTCGATGCAAGCGTCGGCGGCATCGGCGGCTGCCCATTCGCACCCGCGGCGACCGGGAACATTCCGACCGAGGACCTCCTCTATATGCTCGGCCGCATGGGCATCGAGACCGGCGTGGACCTCGACGAGACGATCGCCACTGGCCGCTGGCTACAAACGCAATTCGGCCGGAGCGTGCCCGGCATGCTGGTGAAAGCAGGCTCATTTCCCGGGGCGAAGGAGCGGACGTGACCTACAGACTCGGTATTGACGTCGGCGGCACATTCACTGATCTCTTTCTCGTCAACGAGAAGACCGGTAAGACCTGGAGCGTCAAGCTGCCGAGCACGCCCAAGGATCAGTCCATCGGTGTGCTGAGCGGCCTGATGCGGATTTGCAAGCTGGCCGACATCGATCCGCAGGCGATCGAACATGTGATGCACGGCACCACGGTTGCGACCAACACGGTGCTGACGAGCTCCGGCGCGCGCGTCGGACTCGTCACGACCAAGGGCTATCGCCAGGTGCTGCAGATCGCACGCTCCTTTGTGCCGGGCGGCCTCGGTGGCTGGGTCATCTACAACAAGTCGCTGCCGATGGCACCGTTGAAACTCACGATCGAGGCCGACGAACGCGTCGGCGCACGCGGCGACGTGGTGCGCGCCCTCGACGAGGCAGCGCTGCGCACCGATCTCCTGAAACTGAAATCCGGGAAGATCGAAGCGCTGACAGTCTCGCTGATCAATGCCTTTGCGAACGACGCGCACGAGCGGCGCATCCGTGAGATCGCAGCCACCGTGCTGCCCGATGTGCCGGTCTCGTTGTCCTCCGAGGTTGTGCCGGAAATGCAGGAGTACGAGCGCACGGTCACGACGGTCGCCAACTCCTATGTGCGCCCGGTCGTGCAGCGCTACGTAAGAAACCTGAAAGACAAGCTCGCATCGAGGGCGGGCGATGTGAAGCTGCACATCCTGCGCTCCGATGGCGGCCTGGCCTCCGCCGCCTCGGCCGAAGAGTATCCGGTGAACCTGCTGATGTCGGGCCCGGCCGGTGGCGTCACCGGCGCATTGTGGGTCGCGCTGCAGGCGGGCTTCCCGAATCTGCTGACGGTGGATGTTGGCGGAACCTCGACCGATGTCGCGCTGATCATGAACGGCGTGCCGCGGTTGCGGCGCGAGACGACCATCGGCGACGTGACGGTGCGCGCTTCATCCGTCGACGTCCGTAGCGTCGGCGCCGGTGGCGGCTCGATCGCGCATGTGCCGGAACTCACGAAAGCGCTGCGCGTTGGCCCACAGTCGGCAGGTGCCGACCCGGGTCCGGCTGCCTATGGCCGCGGTGGCACCGAGCCGACAGTCACTGACGCTAATGTGGTGCTGGGCTATCTGCCGGAGATGCAGCGGCTCGGCGGCGAGCTGGAACTCAAGCAAGAACTTTCGAAGCAGGCAGTCGGCAAGATTGCTACCGCACTCGGCAAATCGCTCCACGATGCCGCGCTTGGCATCTACGACATCGTCAACGAGAACATGGTCGGCGCGCTCAGACTGGTGTCGGTCGAACAGGGCCACGACCCACGCGACTACGCGCTGATTGCATTCGGGGGCGCGGGCCCGCTGCACGCGAATGCGCTCTCGATACTGCTCGGCTCGTGGCCATCGATCATTCCGCCAGGCCCGGGCGTGTTGTGCGCGCTTGGGGATGCGACCACGGCGTTGCGCGATGAGTCCGCGCGCACTTATATCCGCAAGTTCTCGGAAACGTCAGCGCGCGAGATCGCAAAGATCCTCGAACAACTGTCGGCGACCGCCGCACAGGCGCTCGAACGCGAGAAAGTACCGCGCGCCGAGATGAAGCGCAGCTACCAGGTCGATGTACGCTATCACGGCCAGGGGCTGCGGCTCACGATCGACGTGGACATCAATGCGTTGAAAAAGCGCGGCCTGAAGGCCATTTCGGCGCCATTCGACGCAGAGCACAAGCGGCTCTTCACCTTCGCACTGCCTCTCGAACACGAGTTCGTTGCGCTGCGCGCCGTTGTCCAGGGCCGTGGCATCTCGGTTCGCCAGGCCACCATTGCGCGCGGCGACCGCAATCCGAAGGCCGCCGCGATCGGCACGCAGTCGGTGTACATGAACCGCAAGAAGCTCAAGGCCATCGTCTATGACCGCGCGAAGCTCAAGGCGGGCAACCGTATTCGCGGCCCCGCAATTGTCATCGAGATGGATTCCACGACCGTCGTCCTGCCGAAGCACACTGGCCTCGTGGATCGGCTCGGCAACATCCTGATCTACCCGGATTCGCACCAGAAGCTGGCCTGAAGAGCGCGACGGAGACCAACCCATGCCCGCAACAATCATCCAACGCAACAAGAAGACCTTCCGCAAACTGAAGGTCGACAGCGTCACGATCGACATCATCGAGAGCGCCCTGCGCAACGCGCGCTTCGAGATGGACACCGTGCTGTTCCGCACTGCGATGTCGCCGGGTATCCGCGAGCAGCACGACGAGTTTCCGCTGATCGCGAATCTGGAAGGCAAGATGGTAGTCGGCCAGTTCGGCTCCTTCATCCATGGCTTCATGCAGGGCTACGACGGAACCGTCGAGGAAGGCGACGTGTTTCTGACCAACGATCCGTATTCCTGCAACGGCGCCATCAGCCACATCAACGACTGGCTGCTGCTGATGCCGGTCTTCAAGGATGGCCGCGTGATCGCGTGGTCCGCGATGTTCGGTCACATGACCGACGTTGGCGGCAAAGTGCCGGGCTCGCTGCCGACCGACGCGCGGACCTTCTTCGAGGAGGGCGTCGCCGTTCCGCCGGTCAAGATAATCCGCGCTGGCCAGCTTCAGGACGACCTGCTCAAGGTCATCCTGCATAACTGCCGGTTGCCGACCTGGAATTTCTCCGACTTCCACGCGATCGTCGCGGCGCTTCGTACCGCAGCGATCCGCTGCGTCGAGATCAGCCGCCGTTTCGGCGACGACGTGTTTTATTCGGCGATGGATGCGATGCTGGAGCGCAACAAGCGCGCGATGCGCGAACTGATCCGGCGCACGGTCCCGGAAACGAAGCAGTACTTCGAAGACTACGTCTGCGATGACGGCGTGAACATGGGGCCGTACAAGATCGCCTGCACGATGTGGCGCGAGGGTGACAAGTGCATTTTTGATTTCAATGGCACTGATCCGCAGTCGATTTCATCGATCAATTTCCTGCTGAACGAGGAAATGTTCAAGATGTTCGCCGGTGTCTACATGATCATGGTCTTCGACCCGCAGATCCTGTTCAACGACGGTTTCTACGAGCTGATGGAGGTCCGCATTCCTGAGGGAACGCTGCTGAAGCCGCTCAAGCCCGCTGCCCTCTCCTGCCGCACCCACGCGCTCGGACGCATCTTCGACGTGCTCGGTGGCCTGCTCGGTCAGGGCAACCCGGCGTTCATGTGCGCGGCCGGCTTTTCGGATAGCCCGCACTTCATGTACTCGGGCTACAACAAGGACGGCGAGTGGTACCAGCTTTACCAGATTGGCTTCGGCGGCATTCCCGGCAAGCCGTTTGGCGACGGCCCCGACGGGCATTCGCTGTGGCCGTCGTTCACCAACGTGCCGAATGAATTCCTCGAGAGCTACTTTCCGCTGCGCATCGACACCTACGTGACGATCACGGATTCCGGCGGCCCGGGAAAATTCCGCGGCGGCAACGGGATCCGCATCGGCTATCACTTCCTGGAGCCCGGCGAGATCTCGATCCACGACGATCGCTGGCTGACCTATCCGTGGGGCGTCAATGGCGGGCTGCCGGGCACGCGCAGCCGCAAGCGGATGAAGCGCGCGGACGGCAGCGAGGAACTGCTGCCTTCGAAGATCGACCGGATCAAGGTCGAAGTCGGCGACCTGTTGCTGTTCGAGACCTGGGGTGGTGGCGGCTGCGGCGATCCGCTGACGCGCGACCCCGCACTCGTGCACTTCGACGTCGAGGCCGGGCTGGTCAGCGAGGCCGGCGCGCGGCGCTATGGCGTAGTGCTCCGGAATGATCGCGTGGACAATGACGCGACTGCAACGCTGCGTGCGCAGATGGCGAAGGAGCGCGGCCAGGTACCCCTCTTCGATCGCGGATTCGCGAACATCGATGAGTTGAAGTCCCGTTGCCGGGCCGAGACCGGGCTGCCGCCGCCGGCAGCGCCGCGATTCTCGGCACTGACACGCGCGCGCGCCCGGCCAGCGCAGGGAATGAGATAGATCGATGCCGGAGTCTCAATCACTGCGTGCCGTCGACCGGGCATATGAAGCGGTGCGCTCCGGCATCATCGCCGGACGTTATCTCGCCGGTGCGCGCCTCACCGAGCAGGAAATTGCGACGACCGTCGGCGTCAGCCGTACGCCGGTACGTGAGGCGCTGCGCCGCCTCGATGCCGAAGGGCTCGTCGAGTTCACGCCGAATCTCGGCGCCGTCGTCACCATCTGGAACGAGGCAGATTCGGACGAGATCTTCGACCTGCGCGCGATGCTCGAGTCCTACGGCGCACGGCGCGCGACCGAGCGCGCGAGCGATGCGCAGATCGCCGAGTTGCGGCGGCTTGCGGAGCTGCAATACCGCGAGTCGGTCGAGCGCAAGACCGGGCATCTCGAGCGTATCGGCGAGCTGAATAGCCAGTTTCACCGCCGCATGCAGGAGGCCGCCGCCAGTCCGCGGCTGGTGCGCGCGCTCGCCGGCTTGATCGAAGCACCATTGATGATGCGGACCTTCCAGAAATACACCCCCGAGGATCTACAGCGGAGCGCACAGCATCATCTCGAAATTGTCAGCGCGCTCGAGGCGCGCGATGCCGAGTGGGCCGCATCCGTGATGTTCTCGCATGTTCACGCGGCGCGCGGCGCGTTGAACCGCTAGGCGCAAGCCAATCATGACAGCACCCGGCCAACCCGGTCTTCCGGAACATCACCTGCAGCCCGGCCGCCGTCCTGCGCTGATCGTGATTGATTTCGTCGGTGCCTATCTCAATCGGGGCTCGCCGCTCTATGCGGGCGTGGAGGCTGCGCGCGATGCCGCCAAGACGCTGCTGGGCGCCGCTCGCGCGGCAAGCATTCCGGTGATCCACACGAATGTTGTTTACCAGCGCGGCGGACGCGACGGCGGCATCTTTTTTCGCAAGCTCCCCGCATTGTCCTGCTTCGAACGCGGCCTGCATCCTGAACTTGCGGCTTTCGGTGAGGGGCTCGAGCCGGTCGATGGCGAGACGGTCATCAGCAAGCAATACGCCAGTGCCTTCTTTGCAACTTCGCTCGCCTCGACGTTGACTTCACTCGGCGTGGACACGCTGCTGATTGCTGGCGTCTCGACCAGCGGCTGCGTGCGGGCAACTGCAGTCGATGCCTGTCAGTACGGTTTCATTCCGCTCGTCGTGCGCGACGCAGTCGGCGACCGCCAACCGGCGCCGCACGAAGCCAATCTCTACGACCTGCAGGCGAAGTACGCTGAAGTCATCAGCCTCGAGACTGCTCAGAAGTATCTCGCGGGCCTGAAGCAGGCCTGAGCACTGCCGGTGCACCTCGGTGCGCCCACCACCCCGCCGCTGCTCGTTCGTGCCCCCTGCACGCCCAGTTTGCCCCGCTTGCGCGGCTTACATGGAGCACGTTGGTACGTACTATCCTCACGCTGAGGCCGCGGTCTTGTTATTCGCCCAGATGCTGCCCTAGCCAGTCAAAATATCGCTCGTACAGGTCCTTCCGGTAGGAAGGAACCGAAATATTGTGTCCCTCGCCCGGGTATACGACGAGTCGTGTGGGGACTCCACGGCGCTTGAGCACGATGTAAAGCTGCTCCGAGTTCAGGATTGGCATGTTCCAGTCGTCCTCGCCGCCAACGATGAGCGTCGGGGTCGTGACCTTGTCAAGATCGTAGAATGGCGAGATTCGCTCCCACGCCTCGCGGTTCTCATCAAGC